>JBOFUS010000265.1:0-3655 GCA_051652685.1 Beijerinckiaceae bacterium | reverse complement strand
GTTGCCTTCCCCATCGGCATCTATTCGGCGGTGCGGAAGTATTCGGTGGGTGATTACGCCTTCACGTTCCTTGGCTTCATCGGCCTTGCCATCCCGAGCTTCCTGCTGGCGCTGGTGCTGATGTGGATCTCGCTGTCGGTTTTCGGCCAAAGCGTGGGCGGGCTGTTCTCTCCGGAATACGAGACCGCGCCGTGGTCCTGGGGCAAGTTCGTCGATCTGCTGGCGCATCTGTGGATTCCCATTGTCATCATCGGCACCTCGTCCACCGCAAGTCTGATCCGGGTGATGCGTGCCAACCTGCTGGACGAGCTGTCCAAGCCCTATGTGATGACGGCCCGCGCCAAGGGCGTGCCGGAGTGGAAGCTGACGCTGCGCTATCCCGTGCGCATTGCACTCAACCCATTCATTTCCTCGGTCGGTTGGGAGCTCCCAACGATCATCTCGGGCGCGGCCATCACGGCCATCGTGCTCAACCTGCCGACCACCGGCCCCATCCTGCTCACCGCGCTCAAGTCTCAGGACATGTATCTCGCCGGCTCCTTCCTGCTCATCATCAGCGTGCTGACCGTGATCGGCACGCTCATCTCCGATCTGCTGCTGGCGTGGCTCGATCCGCGCATCCGCTACCAGTGAATTCAAGGCTTTCGTCCATGTCGCATCAACATCTCATCAGGCCTCACCCTGAGCCTGTCGAAGGGCGGGGCCACAGCACCGACCCGGCAGAGGTGTCGACCTCTCGCGGTGAGAAATCCTCGACCCTTCGACAGGCTCAGGGTGAGGATTTCGGGCAAGCCCTCCCAGAGGCCGAAACCATCGAACCCACCCAGATCAACGGCGTCTCGCTGAAAGGCACCGACGCAGCTATCGCCGGCCAGTGGACGCTGATGTGGTGGCGCTTCCGCAAGCACAAACTCGCCATGATCAGCGGCGTGCTGGTGCTGCTGATCTATCTCTGCGCGCTCTTCGCGGAGTTTCTCGCGCCGATGAACTCCGAGCAGGTGAACTCGCGCTATACCTTCGCGCCGCCGCAGAAGCTGCATCTCTTCCAAACCGATGCCGGCGGCGCGACGACCTTCCTGCCCCACGTCACCGGCTACAAGGTGGAGATCGACCGTGTCGCCATCCGCCGTGTCTTTGTGGCTGATCCCACGCAGGTGATCCCGGTGCAGCTGTTTGCCAAGACCGAGCCCTATCTGCTGATGGGCTACTTTCCCATGGAGCGGAAGCTGCTGGCACCCGCCGAGAAGGGCCAGCCACTCTACCTTTTCGGAGCGGACCGGCTGGGCCGCGACATGCTCTCCCGCCTGCTGGTCGGTGCGCGAATCTCCATGTCCATCGGGCTGGTCGGCGTCGCCGTCAGCCTCTTCCTCGGCGTGCTGCTGGGCGGCATTTCCGGCTACTACGGCGGCGCGATCGACACGGTGATCCAGCGCTTCATCGAGTTCATCCGTGCGATTCCCACGATCCCGCTCTGGATGGGTTTTGCCGCCGCCATCCCGCAGAACTGGGAACCGCTGACGGTCTACTTCATCATCACGGTGCTGGTGTCGCTGATCGGCTGGACCGGGCTGGCGCGCGAGGTGCGCGGGCGCTTTCTCTCGATCAAGCACGAGGATTTCGTCACGGCCGCGCGGCTGGATAACGCCAGCGAATTGCGCGTCATCCTGCGCCATATGGCACCCTCTTTCAGCAGCCACATCATCGCGACGCTGACGCTGGCGATCCCGTCGATGATCCTGGCTGAAACCTCGCTGTCGTTCCTGGGCATTGGCCTTCGACCGCCCGTCGTGTCCTGGGGCGTGATGCTGCAGGAGGCGCAGAACGTGAATGCGGTGGCCAACGCGCCCTGGCTTCTGCTGCCCGGTGCCGCCGTGGTGCTGGCCGTGCTCACCCTCAACTTCCTCGGCGACGGCCTGCGCGATGCAGCCGATCCCTACTCGAACTGAGGCCGACGATGCAAAACCCGAAACCAGCCGACGACATCGTCCTTGACGTCCGCAATCTCGGCGTCGCCTTCGATCTGCGCGGCGGGCCTTTCAAGGCTGTGGACGACGTGTCCTTCACACTCAGGCGCAGCCAGACGCTCTGCGTCGTCGGCGAGTCCGGCTCCGGCAAGAGCGTGACGGCGCGCGCCATCCTCCAGATCGTCGGCGCGCCCGGCAAGATCACCGAGGGCACAATGACGCTGCACGGCACGACCGCCGACCCGAAAGCCATCGTCGAACTCCATGCGCTTGACCCGATGGGCCGGGATATCCGCCAGATCCGCGGGCGCGACATCGCCATGATTTTCCAGGAGCCCATGGCGGCGCTCTCGCCGGTGCACACCATCGGCTTCCAGATCGACGAGGCGTTGCAGCTCCATACCAAGCTCGACAAGCCGGGCCGGCGCGCCCGCGTGCTGGAACTGCTGACGCGGGTGGATATCCCCAACCCCGACCAGACCATCGACCGCTATCCGTTCGAATACTCCGGCGGCATGCGTCAGCGCGCCTGCATCGCCATGGCACTGGCCTGCAACCCGAAGCTGCTGATCGCCGACGAGCCGACGACCGCGCTCGATGTGACCACGCAGGCCGAGATCCTCGATCTCATCCGCGAGCTTCAGAAAGAGTTCGGCATGGCGGTGATGTTCATCACCCATGACATGGGCGTCGTGGCCGAAATCGCCGACGAGGTGCTGGTGATGTGGAACGGCAAGGCCGTGGAGCGCGGCCCCGTCGAGCAGATTTTCCACCGCGCCGAGCATCCCTATACGCGCCGGCTGATCGGTTCCGTGGTGAAGCTGGAAACGCGCTCGCCGGCCAAGCCCGCACTGCCGCCCTCGCCCGAGCGTGGTGCAAAGGCGCTGCTGACGGTGGAGGGCCTGACCAAGCGCTTCACCTTCACCAGCGGGTTTCTAGGTCGGAAATCGACGCATCTCGACGCTGTGAGCGACGTTTCGCTCACGCTCTACGAGGGCGAGTCGCTGGGTATCGTCGGCGAATCCGGCTCCGGCAAGACCACGCTTGGCCGCTGTATCCTCCGGCTGATGGACAGCACGGGAGGATCTGCCCGATATGCCCTCAAGGACGGCGGCGATGTCGATCTGATGAGCCTCAACCGCTCCGGCATGAGGGCGATCAACCGCGATGTGCGCATGATCTTCCAGGACCCGTTCGGCTCGCTCAATCCGCGCATGACGGTCGAGCAAATAATCGCCGAGCCGCTGCTGAACAACGGCCTGATCCCTGCCGGCGGCTCCCGCGCGAGGGTGGCGGAGTTGCTGACGGCCGTCGGTCTCAAGCCGGAATTCATGGAGCGCTATCCCCACGCCTTCTCCGGCGGCCAGCGCCAGCGCATCGGCATCGCCCGCGCACTCGCCGTCGATCCGCGCCTGATCATTGCCGACGAGGCGACCTCGGCGCTTGATGTCTCGATCCGCGCTCAGGTGCTGGATCTGCTGATCGAGCTTCAGGGGCGGCTGGGGCTGAGTTTTCTGTTCATCAGCCACGACATCAGCGTCATCCGCTATTTCTGCGACCGTGTGGCCGTGATGCGGAAAGGCAAGCTGGTCGAGATCGGGCCAACCGAGCAGGTCTGCGACAACCCCCGTCATCCCTACACAAAGGCGCTGCTCTCGGCCGTGCCGCGCCCCGACCCCAGCCGCCGCCGC
>JBOFUS010000264.1:0-3484 GCA_051652685.1 Beijerinckiaceae bacterium | reverse complement strand
CCTTTTGAAAAGCGGATGCAGGAGGCGGAGTTTCGCTTTCTGGTCCAGTCACGCGCGGCGCGGCAGGCGCTGGCGGAGAATTATGTCGGGTTGCCGCTTTGAGCGCAGCAGGTTGAACGCTGATCCAACAGGCTGTTGAAAAAGCGCCAGCAACGTCATTGCGAGGAGCGATAGCGACGAAGCAATCCAGAGAACGGCGCAGAACGCGGCGGAAATGTCTGATACTGCGAGAAATGCCGCTCTGGATTGCTTCGCTGCGCTCGCAATGACGGAGTCGGAATCGTTTTTCTACGACCTGCTAAGCCTCTGGCGCACGGCAATTTTCGAAGGAACCACCTCATCCTGAGGTGCGAAGCGAAGCGGAGCCTCGAAGGACAGCGCAGATCGTAAAGTGCTTTGCGGTTCGGGCTTCGCCCTCTCATCTCAGCATGAGGGCTGCAACTCCACCGAAAATCGGCAGGTTCTACGCCGCCTTCTGGATCATGCGGTCGACCTCGACCACCAGATCACGCAGATGGAAGGGCTTGGACAGCACCTTCGCATCCTTCGGAGCCTGCGAATCGGGGTTGAGCGCCACCGCAGCGAACCCCGTGATGAACATCACTTTTATGTCAGGATCGAGCTCGGTGGCGCGGCGTGCCAGCTCGATGCCGTCCATCTCGGGCATGACGATGTCGGTCAGGAGCAGCTCGAACGGCTCCTCGCGCAGCCGATTGTAGGCAGACATGCCGTTGTCGAAGGAGACGACATCGTATCCGGCGTTTTGAAGCGCACGCACCAGAAAACGGCGCATGTCGTTATCGTCTTCCGCCAAAAGGATTCGTGCCATGTTTTTTACTCGCCGAAATGAAGTTGCTGGACCATAAATCGAAGTCGGGTAAAAAACCAGTGAAGTCGAAAGCTCTCCGCCAAGGTTGTGAAGATCGGGGAGCGGGGCGGTGGACAGGGGAGGCGCTGTCGCGTGGATCATCGGTTCGATCCGGCATTCGAAACGGTAGCGCCCGCGCGGGCCAGTCTTCCGTTCGTGTTCAACGCGCCACACGCGGGCCGCAGCTACCCTGATTCGTTTCTGAAGCAGTCGCGGCTTGATCCGCATGGCCTGCGCCGCTCCGAGGATTGCCATGTCGACCGGCTGTTTCTGGACGTGGCGAAGCTCGGCGCGCCGCTGCTGACCGCGCATTTCCCGCGCGCCTTTCTGGACGTGAACCGTGAGCCCTACGAGCTTGACCCGCGCATGTTCGACGGGCGGCTGCCGGCGTTTGCCAACACGCGCTCTTTGCGGGTGGCCGGCGGTCTCGGCAGCATTCCGCGCATTGTGGGCGACGGGCAGGAAATCTACGCCGGCCGCCTGCCTGTGACCGAAGCGCTGGCCCGCATCGACAAGGTCTACCGCCCCTATCATCGCGCGCTGCGCGGGCTGGTGGAAGAGGCGCGGCGGCGTTTTGGCGAGGCCTATCTGTTCGATTGCCATTCCATGCCCTCCGCCAGCCTGGGGCCGGATGTGGCGGCCCGGCCCGACATTGTGCTGGGGGATCGCTATGGCACCAGTTGCAGTGCGGCGCTGATTGATGCAGCGCAAGGCGCGCTGGAGTCGGCCGGGCTTAGCGTGACGCGCAACCGGCCCTATGCTGGCGGCTTTATCACCGAGCATTACGGCAATCCCGCAAGCGGAGTGCACGCACTGCAGATCGAGATCAACCGCGCGCTCTACATGGATGAGGACAGCCTCGAGCCGACAGCCGCCTTCGAGCCACTGCGCGAGATTCTGATGGAGACCATCGAACAGCTGGCCGCACGGTTCGGCGCACTGCGCGCCTGGCCGCTCGCCGCGGAGTAAACCCAAAAAAAAGGGGCCGCCCAAAGGCGGCCCAAGTCTAGGGAGGAAACGCCCAAGAAGGGCAGCGATCCGACAAGGTCGTTGTCATCTCGCACTTGCGAAGGTGGCGCTGGATGCCGGGAAAATCAAGAGGATTCGCCTCATTCCTTGCAGCCAACCCGATCGCATCGCTTCAATTTCACCTTGTAAACGCCCTAAAGCATTGTTTTATATTGCTTTTACACGAAGGCAACAGGTCATGCGGATTCCGCATGGCTGCCGGATCAGTTTCGATATGATCCTTTTCTGGCGGACGTACCCTTGCGGAAGCCGTTGGCCTCGGCCATCCACAGGAGGGGCCGCAGGAGAATTCCATCGCATGTCGATCATCTCGCTCGAGCGATTCTTTGCCGATCTGGCCGATGTGTCGGCGGCGGCGATCCTTCCCTTCTTCCGCATGCGCATGACCGTTTCCGACAAGACCAGCGGCAAGGCCTTCGACCCCGTGACCGAAGCCGATCGCGCAGCGGAGCTCGCCATCCGCCAGCGCATCAGCAAGCAGTTTCCCGACCACGGCATCATCGGCGAGGAGTTCGGCGAGACAAACCCGGGGGCCGAGCACGCCTGGATCATCGACCCCATCGACGGCACGCGCGCCTTCATCTGCGGCATGCCGACATGGGGCACGCTGGTGGGGCTGATGAAGGGCGGAAACCCGGTCTACGGCATGATGAATCAGCCCCATGTGGGCGAGCGCTTCGTGGGCGATGGCCGGACCGCGCGACTCATCGGCAGGGGCGGCGAACGCAAACTCAGCGTCCGCCCGTGTGCCGATCTGGCTTCCGCCTATATCGCCACCACCAGCCCGCGCCTGTTCAAGGGCGAGGAGGCCGCAAGCTATGACCGCGTCGAGGCCCGCTGCAAGCTCGCCCGCTACGGCACGGATTGCTACGCCTACGCCCTGCTCGCCGCCGGGCAGATTGATCTGGTGGTGGAGTCCGGGTTGCAGGCCTACGACATCGCGCCGCTGATCCCGATCATCGAGGGGGCGGGCGGCGTGGTGACCACGTGGGATGGGGGGAGCGCAAGGGGCGGCGGGCGGATTGTGGCGGCGGGGGACAGGCGGTTGCATGGGCAGGTGGTGGAGATGTTGGCGGGGTAGTTTGCATTTGTCCTCCGCCATTCTTCGGACGAAGCGGCAAACTCTGTTGCACACGGTTTGGCGGATCAGGCGTTAGCGAGACAACTGATCCATTCCCTTGTTATCGTCAGGTCTAACCCTGTTGGCTCCCAGTCGTGGCCAGTTTCAAGCACGTGATACGCGACTTCAGCGCCTGACGTGGCAAACTGTCCCGCAAGTCGCGCTGCGTCTTCCGAAGATCGCCGCGAGTCCTGACGTCCTGCAACAATGAGTACCGGCAAGCCAGATAGATCGGGTGTTTCGATCTGGGGGAAAGGTTGCTGCGGGCGAAGCAAAACAAGTGCGCGCGCGATATCCTGATGGCGCAGCGCCATTGCGGCCACGATTGTTGCACCGCTTGAATAACCCATTAAAATCATTTGATGTTTCTGGAGTGCAAGATCGGCAAGGTGCAAGCACAATTCATCAGATCTGGCGATGAGCTCGGCCTCGACCAGTCCGCCTTCGGGGCCTTTGGAGAAGAACGT
>JBOFUS010000263.1:0-1426 GCA_051652685.1 Beijerinckiaceae bacterium | reverse complement strand
TCAGCGAGCCGTCCATCATGACGGAAGTGAAGCCCGCCTGGATCGCGGTCATGCAGGTGGCGGGCTCGTTGCCGTGGTCGAGATGCACGCAGACGGGGATGTGCGGGTAGATCTCCGTAACCGCATCCATCATGTGCTTGAGCATGATGTCGTTGGCATAGCTGCGCGCGCCGCGCGATGCCTGGATGATCACCGGCGCATCGACCGCATCGCAGGCCGCCATGATCGCCAACGCCTGCTCCATGTTGTTGATGTTGAAGGCCGGCACGCCGTAGTCATTCTCGGCGGCATGATCGAGCAACTGGCGAAGCGTGATGCGTGGCATGGGCGGTTTCCTCCGGCGGCAAGAGCCGCATTCTGCGGGAGCATATAGCGCGCGTGCTTTTCAACGCAAAGCGCAGGAGAGGTGAATGGTGTATCGACACTGGCGGGGTTTGAGAGTCAGCTCCGCTGGGCCTCAAGCGCGGTGACGCGCGCCTCAATGGCCTCCACTCGTTCATCGAATGAACCAGCGGTGGCTTTCATCATCACAAGAACACCTGCCATGTCTCGTCGCTGCTTGCGGCTGAGCTCTTCAAGGCGGTCAAAGCGCTGATCCATACGGTCGAAGCGCCTGCTATGGTCGGCCAGTTGCTCCTGAATGCGCTTCAGGATTTCCAGCATCGCGGATTGAACGTTGTCGCTCATACCTTTCAGGTAGCACAGCCCGCCCCGCCGGAACAGCCTGTGAGAAATCGGGGGAAATCAGCCGAACCGTCCCGTGATGTACGCCTCGGTCACCGCGTTGCCCGGCGAAAGCAGCACACGCTCTGCGTCGCCCGCTTCCACCAGCTTGCCCAGATGGAACATCGCCACCCGCTGTGCCACCCGCGCTGCCTGCTGCATGTTGTGGGTGACGATGATGATCGTGTGGTCATGGCGCAGGTCATCGATCAGGTTCTCGACCGTGGCCGTCGCGATGGGGTCAAGCGAAGAGCAGGGCTCGTCCATCAGCAGGAAATCCGGCTCGTTGGCGATGGCGCGCGCGATGCACAGGCGCTGCTGCTGGCCGCCGGAGAGAGCCATGCCCGAATCCTCCAGCCGGTCCCTGACCTCGTCCCACAGCCCGACGCGCCGGAGACAGCGCTCCAGCAGCGCCTCGCGGGCGGCAACAGTCGGCGTCATGCCCGCGATATGCGCGCCGTAGCAGACATTTTCCCGGACGGACCACGGAAACGGATTGGGCTTCTGCGCCACCCAGCCAAAACGACGTCGCAGGATCGGCGGATCGATGCCCGGATCGTGGATGTCCTTCCCGTCGAGCGTGATGCCGCCGGTCATGCTCGTGTCGCGGATCACTTCGTTGGTGCGGTTCAGGCAACGCAGCAGCGTGGTCTTGCCGCAGCCGGACGGGCCGATGAAGGCCATGACCTCGCGGTCGTGGATG
>JBOFUS010000262.1:0-7432 GCA_051652685.1 Beijerinckiaceae bacterium | reverse complement strand
GGCTGGAGCGGGCGCGGCTGAAGCCGCAGGGTTTCGTTGCCAACGACTATGCGCTTTCGGTCTGGGGGCTCGGCGACATTTCGGCGCGCGTGGAGCGGGAACCGGGGTTTCTTGGAGAACTCTTCGCCGAGGACATGCTAGGCGACGATCTGGAGGCGTGGCTTGCCGAAAGCGCGCTGATGAAGCGCACCTTCCGATACTGCGCGGTGATCGCGGGCCTCATCGAGCGGAACTTTCCCGGCCAGCAGAAGAAGAGCCGTCAGGTCACCATGTCGACCGATCTCGTCTACGATGTGCTGCGCGCCCATGAGCCCAACCATGTGCTGCTGCGCGCAGCGCGCGCGGATGCCGCCACCGGGCTGCTCGATATCGGGCGGCTTGGCGAAATGCTCGCGCGCATCCGGGGGCGAATCATCCACAAGGGGTTGCTTCGACCTTCGCCACTTTCGGTGCCGGTGCTGCTCGAGATCGGCCGCGAGTGGGTTTATGGCGAGGCAGCGGATGCGCTGCTGGAAGAGGCGGCGGGCGAGTTGATCGCGGAAGCGATGGGCGGATGAATGGCGGGGGATGCAACAGGTGGCATTGGCGCTTTCGGCAAGGGAGACGGCAGGCGAAACGGACGGCGCGATGGCGCGGCTGAACCTTGCGGGTGCCGCACTCTCGCTCGACCATCGCGGCGCGCTGTTGTGGCCTGACGAAGGGTTGATGGCCGTCGCCGACCTGCATCTGGAAAAGGGCTCGGCCTTTGCCATGCGCGGCCAGATGCTGCCGCCCTATGACAGCGCGCTGACGCTGGCGACACTGTCACAACTGGTTGCGCGACACCGGCCCAGGAGATTGATTTTGCTGGGTGATACATTCCACGATCCGCACGCCTTCAACCGCATGGAGCCGCGGTTTCGCGATAGCCTTCTGGCGCTCTCCAACATGCTGGAATGCATATGGATAGCCGGCAATCATGATCCGGAAACACCTGTCGAACTGGCAGGCCCGAAGCTTGCCGAGATCGCCATCGGGCCGCTGGTCTTCCGCCACGAACCACGCGCGGGCGCGCAGCCCGGCGAAGTGGCCGGACATCTTCACCCTGTCGCCCGCGTGGTGACAGAGCGCGGCCGCCTGCGCCGCCGCGCCTTCGTGTCCGATGGGTCACGGCTGGTGATGCCGGCTTTTGGTGCATACGCTGGCGGATTGAACCTGCGCGATCCGGCGCTGGCAGGCCTGTTCGGATACCTGCCAATCACGGCGCATGTCTGCGGCACGACGCGGGTGTTTGCTGTAGCGGAAGCAAGGCTCTTTCCGGATTGAGGGGGCTTCAGGCGAGGACCAGAACCTCACGCAGCGATTCCTCGACAAGGGTCAATTCCGCCTCGTTCAGCGCACCGAGCGTCTTTCCAAAGCGGCTGCGGTCCACCGCCCGGATCTGATCGCAGACAGCCACTGAATTGTTGCCCTGCGAGAGGATCGACACCACGATCGGTGGGGCAACCTTGGGTGAGCTCGACAGCGGAACCACGACAACGGTGCGCCGGATGGCGTTGATCGCATCGGCCGAAAGAACAACACAAGGTCTCCGGCCCCGTTGCTGGCTACCGATGGTCGGCTCCAGATCAACCCAATAGACGTGACCACGCTGCAACAGTTGCGTCATTGCGCCGAGAACCCATCCTCGCTCGTCGCCGCAATCCAGAGCGAAGCGTCCTCGTGGACCGTGGCAAAGGCTGGGTCTGTCTCCACCGCAGTGGCGGCCGCCAACAGCCGGCGATCCCGCTCGTCCAGCTCACGCTCAATGAGCTGCTGCACGATGCGGCTGCGCGCACCGGAAGGAAAGGAGCGGTTGAAGCGCTCCAGAGTCACCTGATCAATCGAGAATGTGGCGCGGGACAACGGCATCTGCATATCGTATGATACTCATACATGCATATCAAGCCATCTGATCCTTCAGATCGCTTTCGCCACTCTCTTCACCTGCGAAAGCGGCAGCAGATAATCCCCGAACTGCACAAACTCCTCGGACTTTGACAGATCGACCGCAGTCACCACGCCGCTGCGCTCGGTGTTCATCTTGCTCTTGCTGCCGTCGGCCAGCTGGCCCACCACGCTGATGGTGTATTTCTGTGCCGGATCAACAGCGATGCCGTTGGCGCGTTTGCCGTTCCAGACATAGGCGTTCTCTCCCGGTTTGCCCGGCTGCCACGGTGCACGGAACACCTCCTCGCCCTTTTCATTGGCGATCGAGACCTCATAGTTCGAATAGTTCGCCTGCGTCGTGACCGGATAGGTCGCACTGAAATTTCCGCCACCGACATCCGTCAGTCGCGACGTCGACGCATCCGCGGTGACATTCGTACCGATGAGTGATGCTGCCGAGGCCGCGTTGAGCTTGCCGCCGGCCGCGCCGTTGGCGGTGTCCGTCCCCATCTTGAACAACAGATCATTGGTTTTCAGTTGCTGCTCGACAGAGGCAAACTGCACGAGCTGCTGGGTGAACTGGTTGGCATCCAGCGGTTCCAGCGGGCTCTGGTTCTTCAGCTGCGTGGTCAGCAGCGACAGGAACGAGTCGAAGTTCTGGGCGATGGTCGTGCGGCTCTTGTCGAGCGTCGCGTCCGCCTTGGCCGAAGTGGCGGCGGCGCCGAGAGAACTGATCGCCTTCTGTGTGGCGGATGCGCCGAGGGACATGGGTTTCTTCCTCTCAGATTCGGATGTCGAGACCGGACGCGCTGATGCGCCGGTAGTGAACGGGTTGAAGGGCGATTTCGGGAGGCGCATCTTCACGCCCCGCATTTTGTCCTTGGAAGGACGGCTTGCCATCATCGCCGCGTCCCCGGCCCTGCTGGCCAGGATCACGCAGCGAGAACTGCAGCCCGTCGGGATTGGTCTTCAGCCCCGCCTGATCGAAGGCGCGCTCCAGCGTGCGGGCATCGCGCTGCAGCAGCTGGAGCGTCTCCGGCCGCTCGACCACGAGCGTTGCCTTGACCTCGCCCTTGTCATCGATGGAGAGATTGACATCGACCCGTCCAAGATCTTCCGGATCGAGGCGGATGGCGAATTCCTTGGCGCCCCGGAGTGCCCGCATGCCGATCTCGACAGCAAAAGCCTGCAACGGCACGGGCTGGTCGGCGCGGGTAAGGCTGGCGGCGGGATCGGTCACACGTGCGGCCTGCGCTGCGTCAGCCGAAGGTGCGGCGGGGGTGGCACTCGTGCCGACAGGGGTCGTCGCAGATGTTTCCGACGGGCCGGCGAGCGCGGCCGTGATGTCCCTGAATGCGTCAGGTAATTTTGGCTGATCGCCTGATGCGGCAGGCTGGGCAGCAGCAGCCGGCGTCTTCGCGGCTTCAGCGGCATCGGCAAGGGGCGTCGCGTTCGGGACGGCCTTCGAGGTCGCATCACCGGGTGCTGTTGTCACAGAAAATGATGCGCCAGATATTGATGGACCAGGAATTGATGGACCAGGAATTGATGCAGCAGGAATTGATGCAGCAGGAATTGATGCAGCCGAAACTGATGAACCCAAAGCCGATGCGTTTGCCCCCGATGCACCGGGCGCAGATACGCCAACAAGCTCCTCTCCGGAAGGAACAGACCCTGCCGCGTCAGCCAGCAGCACCGGTGCAAGCATTGCGATCTGGACAGGGGCGGGCAATCCCGCTGCAGCGGGCGTCTCCGGCGCAGCGGGAGCTGTGTCCGCGCTGGCATTGACGAGCGTCTCGCTTGCAGCCTGCTCCAGAGCAATTCCCTCTGCAGGCGGCTGCACCGCGCTGACTGGCACCGGTGCGACGGTCAGTTCAGCGGTGGTCGTTTGCGCATCAACCGTGGCTTTCGACCCGGCGGCGGCAGGGACCTGCGGCTTGGCCTCGCCTTCGCCAGCTCCGGCTTTCGCGTCGGGTGGTGGCGCTGTACTGGTCACCTCCCGGGGAGCGGCCTGCGTCCTTGGACGATCCGGCGTAGCAACTTCGCGCGTTTCGGCGCGGGCTTCATTCGCGGCGTGGGCTTCACGGGCGCGCGCCGAGCGACGCTCGTCGCCATTGCTGTTGTCAGATGCTGCATCGCGGGCATGTCCGGCCTCCGCACGCGGACGCTCGATGTCGTCAGGCGGCGCTGCGCGATCCTCGCGATCAATGGCTGCACGCTCGACTGGCAACCGCTCGATTGGTGTCCGGTCGACAACGACACGCTTTTCAGCGGCACGATTGGCTTCCGCCAGCCGACCGGCGAACTCCCGGCCCGCTTCTGTCTGCCGGCCTGCGGTGGACGGTGGCGGCAAAAGCGGCGAAGCAGACGATCTGGCGATGGTGGAACTGGCGAAGGGCGACATGGGATACTCCGGACTGCCCACCTTCTTGCAGGAAAGAGACCAAACGATGCGCCAGTAACTTCAATATGTTAGGGTGCTTTGGTCTGATAGCCCACCGGCAGGCGTTGCCCGCCCGGCAAAAACTGCCGCATGCGACGCAGCGGCGAACGACAGGTGCTTTGTACCGCTCGCCCCATTGCGAGATGAACCGCAGCGCAACGTATGCCTGCAATTTGTGCATGGCAGCATCCAATGATTGACGGATTGTGCAGTGCGAAAGGAACGGGCATACCTCGCCCATCGACGAGGCACCAGCCTCCGTTCCTCCTCCCTGCGTTGAGGTCGCTTCGTCGTTAGAGTTTCGGCCCACTCCTCCTCCCTGGGGCCGATAACTTCAGGGCCGGATGACACCCTCCCGTCATCCGGCCCTTTCTCTTTCTTACCGAAGATGTCGGTGAAGCGCTCAGGTCCAGAGCCGCTCCTTTTCCATTCCCTTGTAAAGATCAGCCACAAACGCGCCGTAGCCGTTGTAAAGCTGCGTCGGCACGCGCTTGCCGGTGCCGATGATCTCTTCCGTGGCCTGGCTCCAGCGCGGATGCGGCACCTCCGGGTTCACGTTCGCCCAGAAGCCATATTCGGCAGGCTGCAGCGCCTCCCAGAAGCTTTTCGGCCGCTGCTCGACGAGCGTGATCCGCGTGATCGACTTGATGTGCTTGAAGCCATACTTCCACGGCAGTGCCAGACGAAGGGGCGCGCCGAAGACATTGGCCAGCGGCTTGCCATAGGCACCGGTGACCATGAAGGAGAGATCATTCGCGGCTTCCGCGATGGTCAGCCCTTCCGTGTAGGGCCAGGGATACCAGGTCTGCTTCTGGCCGGGCGCAATCTTCGCATCCAGGAACGTCTCGAAGCGCACAAACTTCGCGCTGCCTTGCGGCTTCGCAATATCGAGCAACGCCTTCAGCGGAAAACCGGTCCATGGAACCGCCATCGCCCAGGCCTCGACACAGCGGTGGCGCAGCAGACGCTCTTCCAGCGTGACGCGCTTCAGCATGTCGTCGATATCAAGTTCCAGCGGCTTCTCCACCAGCCCGTCGATCTTCACGGTCCACGGCCGGGTCTTCAGCGCCTTCGCTGCCTGGCCCACGCGCTTGGTCGAGCCAAACTCGTAGAAGTTGTTGTAGTTGGTGTTCACCTCTTCGGTGGTCACGTCGCGGTCGAGCTTGAAGACCTCGTTGCGCTTTGCCGGATAAAGTCCGGCACTGGGATCAACCCACTGCGCCGAGGCAGGCGTGATCAGCCCGGCCGCTCCCAGGCTCGCGCCGCCCGCCAGCCATTGCCGACGGTTGAGGAACACATGCTCGGGCGTCGCCTCGCTCTCGGACATTTCCCAGCCCTTGCGATGGATAATGTGCATGGTGAGGCTTCCTTCGTGCTGCGTTGCAACGAGATTGACCGCGCGCGCGGTGACTTGCAAGTCACGAGAGGGAGAGGTGGAAGCTTCAACTCACCGCGCCTCGACAGCCCGTTCAAGCGCTTCCTCAGCCCATTGGTTCAGGCTCTTGCCCGACAGTTCGGCCGCCAGCGCCGCCCTGCGATGCAGATCGGGAGTCAAACGAAACATCATTTGGCCGGAGAAGGCTTTCTGCGGTGGCTTTCCGATACGCTGACATGTCTCGATATAGTCCTCCACCGCTTCGCGGAACGCCGCGCGAAGTTCCTCCACATTGTCAGCATGGAACCCTACGCCGTCGCGGATACCGGCGATCCTGCCGGTGAAAATCCCATCCTCGTCGTCATAGGCAATCAAGGCGGAGTAACCATTGTGGGTCATGGCGTTCTTCATGGCGCGGCTCCAATCCGCTCGAGAAAGTCGCGGGCGGCTCTGATCTGATAGCGTTTCGCTTCCTTTTCAGGGTGCGGGCGATGAAAGGTTTCCACTTCGCCATCCTTTTCAAAGCGAACGCGCGACCCTCTACCCTCGATCCGCAGCACACCTGCTGCGAGCAACAAGGCCTCCACATCATCCCATCGGATGGTTCCAGAGACTGGCTCCGAGAACACGGCTTCCAGCGTCCTGCGATGCCGATTGTTCATGGCATTCAGGATAACGCGCGCTTGCACTTTATGCAAGCTATCACACGATCTTCCGCAGCCGCACCAGCGTGAAATAGAATCCCGGCTCCACGCCCAGCATCTCGAAGCCGCCCTTCGCCGCAGCCCAGTTCGCCACGCGGCTGACCTTGAACGAGGAGGACAGGCCCACCTTTTTCATCAGTGGGGCCAGCCCTGCTTCCAGCTTTTCCTGCGCGCCCTTCTCGGCACCGAAGCGGCTGACGATGACGATATGGCCGCCGGGCTTCAGCACGCGGGCCATCTCGTCGAGCGCGCCTTCCGGGTCCGGCACCAGCGTCAGCACGAAGGGCACCGAGACCACGTCAAAGCTCGCGTCGGCAAAACCCAGATGGCACGCGTCCATCGCCGCAAGGCCTCGAACATGGGAAAGCCTGAGCGCCGAAACCTTCTCTCTCGCCTTCTGCAGCATGGGCAGCGACAGATCGATCCCGATGACCTCGCGGTCGCGCGTGTAGTGGCGCAGCACAAGGCCTGTGCCCACGCCCACTTCGAGGATTCGGCAGCCGGCGGCAGAAGCGGCCTTCGCCACCTTCTTGTGCGATGCGGCAAGCACGCGGAGGTAGACCTTGTCATAGACCCGCGCCCAGCGCTGGTAGACGCGCTCCTGCTCTTTCAGATCATATTGCACGGCCATGAAACGTTTTTCTGTTCTGGAAATTCAGGGACAGCTCAAGCTGCAACGGAGATTGCGGTAGCCGCCGCGCGCAGGATGGTACCTCCACCCAGCACTTCGGCATCGGCACCGTCGTGGGCATAGAAGACGCAGGCCTGGCCGGGCGCGACACCCTCTTCGGCAGACGCGAGTTCGACGAAAACGCCATCGTTGTCCCGGCCAAGCAGGCCGGGCTTCGGCGCGCGGGTGGAGCGCACCCGCGCCGCAACCTCGACGCCGGACATCGGCAGCGCATCAAGTGCTGGCGCACCCAGCCAGTTCACCTCGCGCAGGCGCACGCGACGCGTGGCCAGCGCCTCGCGCGGGCCAACGACAACACGGCGGCTGTCAGC
>JBOFUS010000261.1:0-3102 GCA_051652685.1 Beijerinckiaceae bacterium | reverse complement strand
GTGCGAATCAGCAGATCAGGCTCCGGAAGCTCGGCTGTACCAAGATACTTTGCGATCAGCTGCTGGTCGATGCAGTCCGGGTCAATGCGCCCGGCCGCGACATCCGCGCCAATCGCCCGCATCGCCAGCGCCAGTTCCTGCCGTGCGCCGTAGTTGAACGCAATGGTCAGACCAAGCCCCGAATTGCTGCGCGTCACGGCCTCCGCCTCGTCGAGCAAACGCACGATGTCCTCGGAGACGCCCTCACGCTGACCAATGATCCGGACGCGCACGTTGCGCGCATGCAGGTCGGCGAGATCATTGCGGATGAAGCGGCGCAGCAGGCCCATGAGTTCCGCCACTTCCGCCGCCGGCCTGCTCCAGTTTTCGGTCGAGAAACTGAAGATGGTCAAGTATGTGATTCCCAGCTCGATACTGGCGCTGACAGACCGACGAACCGCCTCGACGCCACGTCGATGGCCCTCAAAGCGCGGCAGGCCGCGCCGCTTGGCCCAGCGGCCGTTGCCGTCCATGATGATCGCGACATGGCGCGGCGGCGGAAATGCTTCCCCGTTCGCCGCAGCGATAGCCCCGATATCCAGTGTCGCTGGCAGCCCCGACATTCTGATCAGACCTGAAGAATCTCTTTTTCCTTCGCCGCCAGAGCGGCGTCCATTTCGCCGATCGTCTGGTCTGTGGCCTTCTGCACCTGCTCGGAGAGGCGCGCGACCTCGTCCTCGCTCATGTGCGCGTCTTTCTCGAGCTTCTTGAGCACTTCCATGCCGTCGCGGCGCACGTGGCGCGCGGCCACCTTGCCCTGCTCGGCGTATTTATGCGCGACCTTGACCATCTCCTGGCGGCGCTGCTGGTTCATCTCCGGCACGCGCAGGCGAATGACCTGCCCTTCCGTCTGCGGTGTCATGCCGAGATCGGACTTGAGGATCGCCTTCTCGACGGCCTGGACCATGCTGCGGTCCCAGACCTGCACGGAAAGCAGCCGCGCTTCGGGAACCGACACGGTCGCTACCTGATTGAGCGGCATCGACGCGCCATAGGCCTCGATTTCAATGGGATCGAGCAGGCTCGCGGAGGCGCGCCCCGTTCGGAGCGACGCAAGGTCATGCTTCAGTGCGGCTACTGCGCCCTGCATGCGCCGCTTGAGGTCATTCATGTCAAACGAGGCCGCCATGGCGCTCAACTCCGCTTTTGTCAGGCCGGCGTGACGTGGGTCGCGCGACCTATGCCGGCAAGCACGTCCGAAATGGGCGTCTCACCCTGGATGGCAAACACCACTATCGGAATGGCGTTCTCGCGGGCAAGCGCGAAAGCGGCCGTATCCATCACGCCGAGGTTTCGCGCAATAGCATCGTCGTGGGTCAGCTTGTCGTATCGTTGCGCTGAGGGATCCTTGCGGGGATCGGCCGAATAGACGCCGTCCACGTTGGTGGCTTTCAGGATCGCGGCACAATCGAGCTCTGCGGCGCGCAGTGCCGCGCCACTGTCCGTGGTGAAAAACGGTTGGCCCGTGCCTCCGCCGAGCACCACGACGCGGCCGGCCGTCAGATGTTCCTCGGCATCGCGTTGCAGGTAGCTCCGGCAGAGCGAAGGCATCGGATCTGCCGAAAGCGCAACGGCCGGGCGGCCGGCGGCAGCAATCGCATCGGCGAGCGCCAGCGCATTGAAAACCGTGGCGAGCCGGCCCATGGCATCGCCCGTGGTGCGGGTAAAGCCCTTGGCCATGCCTTGCGCACCGCGGAAGATGTTGCCGCCGCCCACGACAACAGCGATCTGGCGCCCCTCGGCCGCAAGCGCGATGTCGGTGGCGACGCGGGTCACCGTCGCCGCATCGAGGCCAAAGCCACCGCCGCCCGTAAGGGCCTCGCCGGACACCTTGACCAGGAAGCGGTTCGCGATCTTCGCCATCACCCTCTCCCGTTGTGTTGAGAATCGCCAGTCATCCGCCCGACATGCTGAAGGGCGGATACGTGATCCGCCCTTCGCAATCAATTCATCCGATGACGGTTGAACCCGAAATGAACTGGAAAGTTCAGCCCTGAACCGCAGCAGCAACCTCAGCCGCGAAATCGTCCTTCTTCTTTTCGATGCCGTCGCCGAGACCGAAGCGCACGAAGGCCGTGATCTTCACCACGCCGCCGGCCTTGTTTTCCATCTCCTTTGCCGCCTGACCGACGGTCTTGGACGGGTCGATGACGAAAGGCTGGTCGAGCAGCGTCACTTCCTTGAAGTAGGACTTAAGACCGCTCTCGACGATCTTTTCCATCACGTTAGCCGGCTTGCCGGCGTTCTTCTCCATCAGGATCGCCTTTTCCCGCGCCACGATGTCGGCATCCACGCCGGAAGCATCCAGCGCAACAGGGTTGGTTGCGGCGATATGCATGGCGACCTGGCGGCCAAAGGCATGAAGCTCGTCAGCCTTTCCGGTGGACTCGAGCGCCACCAGCACGCCGATGCGGCCCATGCCATCAGCAACTGCTGTGTGCACGTAGCTTGCGACCACGCCCTGCCCGACCGACAATGCAGCGGCACGGCGCAGCGTCATGTTCTCGCCAACCGTGGCAATCGCATTGGCGATGGCATCCGCCACCGTGCCGCCGCCGGGATAGGCGGCTGCCTTGATGGCATCGACATCAGGGCCGACGCTGGCCGCAACAGCCGTCGTGTTGCGCACGAGGCCCTGGAACGTGTCGTTCTTGGCGACGAAATCCGTCTCGGAGTTCATCTCGATGACAGTGCCGCCCGTGCCCGCCGTAACGAGGCCGATGAGGCCCTCGGCGGCGATGCGGTCTGACTTCTTGGCGGCCTTGGAAAGGCCCTTCTTGCGCAGCCAATCGATGGCAGCCTCAAGATCGCCGCTGGTTTCATTCAGCGCCGACTTGCAATCCATCATGCCTACGCCTGTCTTTTCGCGCAGTTCCTTGACCAGGGCGGCGGTGATCTCGGCCATGACCGTATCCTTCTCGTATCGGGAATCAGATGTAGCGCAGCAATCAGATTGGGGATCTGCGCGGGCAAGCTTTGCCCGCGCTAGCCGCGTCGTGTGTCAATGTGGTGTCAGGCGGCGACGAGCGTGCGCGCCGTCTCGACCCAGCCGTCGCGGCCGAT
>JBOFUS010000260.1:0-5409 GCA_051652685.1 Beijerinckiaceae bacterium | reverse complement strand
GAGCATGACGATTTCTACACCGGCGGTGGCCACCAGCACATCATGTTCGGGGCGAAGCTGATCGAGCCGCCCGGTGCATGTCGCGCGAACCACGACGTGCTGGTCGATCTCGCCCGCCGCGTTGGCGCGGATCATCGCGGTTTCGGCATGGGCGTGCGCGAGATTATCGACGAAACGCTGGCGAAGTCCGGCTGGGGCAGCCTTGCCGATCTTGAAGCCAACAAGTGGATCGACTGCCAGCCGTCCTTCGAGACAGCGCATTATCTCAATGGTTTTGGCTATCGCGACGGCAAGTTCCGCTTCAAGCCGGATTGGGAGAAGGTGCCTTACCCCAGGGACGGTATGATGGGGCCATGGCGCGACATGCCACGCCTGCCGGACCATTGGGCCGTGAACGAAGAGGCGGATGAGGACTATCCCTTCCGTCTCGCCACGTCGCCCTCGCGCAGCTACCTCAACTCCAGTTTCACGGAGACGCCGGGATCGCAGAAGCGCGAGGGAGCGCCGACACTGATGATCCACCCCGACGACGCGGCGGCGCTGGGGCTGACCGATGGCGGCGAGGCGAGCGTGGAGAGCCCGCGCGGGGATACGGTGCTCATGGTGCGCTTCTTTCCCGGCGTGGCGCGCGGCGTGGTCATTGCCGAAGGTATCCACCCGAATGGCGCACACCGGGGCGGGCGGGGCATCAACACGTTGACCGATGCGGGCCAGGTCGCGCCGTTTGGTGGCGCACCATTCCACGACAACAAGGTGCGGGTGCGCCCCGCGTGAGTGCGCCGCTGCTCGCTGTCGAAGGCGTGGTCAAGCGCTTCGGCGCGTTCGTCGCCAATGATCACGTGTCGATGACGCTGCATGCCGGGCGTATCCACGCGCTGCTTGGCGAGAATGGAGCCGGCAAATCGACACTGGTCAAGATGGTCTACGGTCTTCTGCAGCCGGATGAAGGCGTCATCCGCTGGCGAGGCGAAGCCGTGCGGATCGACAGCCCGGACGCCGCGCGGCGCATGGGAATCGCCATGGTGTTCCAGCATTTCTCGCTGTTCGAGAACATGAGCGTGTTGGAGAACGTGGCGCTCGGCCTTTCCGCCCGCCGGGCTGATGCCGTGCTGGCGCAGGAGGCCGCAGGTCTGGCCGCGCGATACGGCCTCGCCATTGATCTCGCAGCGCCCGTCTGGCGTCTGTCGGCCGGCGAGCGACAGCGGATCGAGATCATCCGCGCCCTGCTGCAAAAGCCGAAGTTGTTGATGCTGGACGAGCCGACGTCGGTGCTGACACCGCAGGAGGCGGAAGGCCTGTTTGCCACGCTCCGCCAATTGGCGGCAGAGGGCGCGAGCATCCTGTTCATCAGCCACAAGCTGCCGGAGGTTCGGGCGCTGTGTTCCTCGGCAACGATCCTGCGCGGCGGCAAGCTTGTTGCCGAGGTTGATCCGCGTGCCGAGACCGACCGCTCACTGGCGGCGCTGATGGTGGGGGCGGCGTTCGCCCAGGCGCGGCGCGGGACGTCGCCCAAGCACGGCGGCCCGGCCCGCCTGTCGGTGAAAGGCCTTGCCACAGCCCCTGAAGATGCCCACGGCGTCCGGATCGCGGAGGTCAGTCTTGATGTTACTGCGGGCGAGATCGTTGCTGTTGCCGGCGTTGCGGGGGCGGGTCAGGGTGAGTTGTTTGCCGCTCTCTCTGGCGAATGGCCGGCGACCGCGGGCATGGTTGCGCTGGAAGGCACCGACATCACCCGACTCGGCATCGTGGAACGGCGTGCACTCGGCGCGGCTTTCGTGCCCGAGGAGCGGCTGGGGCAGGCGACGCTGCCGGCGGCGGCGCTATCGGAGAACATGGCACTCAGCCTGCCACGCGCCGACGCAGCGACGGCTGCGGGCATGATCCGCCGGGGAGGGTTCCACAACCGGCTTCGAGAGATTGTCGCCCGCTTCGACATTCGCAAGCCGGGCGAAGACCCGGAAGCGCGGCGATTGTCCGGCGGCAATCTGCAGAAATACGTCATCGGCCGGGAAATCCTGCGGAAGCCCCGGCTGCTCGTCGTGAACCAGCCAACCTGGGGCGTGGATGCGGCTGCGACGCAGCAAATCCGGCAGGCTTTGCTCGATCTTGCTGAACAAGGCGCGGCCGTCCTCATCATCAGCCAGGATCTCGACGAGGTCTTTGCCTTGGCAGACCGGATCGCGGTGATGCATGGAGGTCGGCTGACACCGGCGGTCGAGGCGCAGGGCACGACGCGCGAGGCTGTGGGCCTGCTGATGACCACGGGCGGGGAGGGCGCGCGCAATGCGCCTTGAGCTTCTGCCGCGCGAGCATGTCTCGCCACTGCGCGCCTGGCTCACGCCAGCTTTGGCCCTTCTGGTGGCGCTGGCGCTTGGCGGGCTTACCGTCTGGCTATTGGGCCGTTCGCCGGCAAAAGCCTTTGACGTCTATCTGGTGCAGCCGCTGACGCAGGGCTGGGCCTTTCAGGAGATCCTGCTGAAGGCGACGCCCTTGATGCTGATCGGTGTCGGCCTCTCATTCTGCTACCGCGCCGATCGCTGGAACATCGGCGCGGAGGGGCAATTCGTCATGGGCGGGCTCGCCGCCGGCGGCGTTGCCATCGCGTCCCACGGTGCGGGCGGCTGGTGGACCCTGCCGCTGATGCTTGCCGCCGGAACGCTGGCCGGCATGGCGTGGGCCGCGATACCGGCGCTGCTGCGCAACCGGCTGTCGGTCAGCGAAATCCTGACAAGCCTCATGCTCGTCTACGTGGCGCAATTGCTGCTCGACTGGCTGGTGCGCGGCCCCTGGCGGGACCGCAGTGCCTTCAACTTCCCGCAAAGCGTGATGTTCGATGTGGAAGCGACGCTGCCCGCAATCATGGCCGGCGGGCGCGCCCATTGGGGGCTCGTCTTCGGGTTCATCGCCGCGCTGGTCGCCTGGTTCGTGCTGTCTCGCACGCTTTTCGGCTTCGCCGTGCGTGCGGTGGGGGAAGCGCCACGCGCCGCCCGCTTCGGCGGTTTTGACGAGAAACGCATCACGCTGACATGCTTTCTCATCTCCGGTGGTCTGGCGGGGCTGGCCGGCATGGCCGAGGTTTCGGGCCAGATCGGCCAGCTTCAGCCCTCTATTTCGCCGGGCTATGGCTTCACGGCCATTATCGTGGCTTTCCTCGGTCGGCTCTCGCCGCCCGGCATCGTGCTGGCGTCCTTCGTGATGGCGCTGATCCTGATCGGCGCGGAAGGTGCGCAGATTGCCCTCAAGCTGCCGCTTGACCTGGCGCGGCTGTTCCAGGGGCTGCTGCTTTTCTGCCTGCTCGCCGGCGAAGCGCTGACCCGGCGGCGGCTCGTGCTGGCGCGTTGATGGCTCTCACCCGTCCTTGCGAGCGCAGCGAAGCAAACCAGACGACGATGCGGCAACAATCCCGACGTTTCCATCTGAAGCCGGCGCTGTCTGGATAGCTTCACTGCGCTCGCAATGACGGAAGTGGGCCGTTACCGCCCCTGCCTTGCCTCGCGCGCGGCCTTCAGCTTGGCAAAATCCTCGCCTGCGTGGTGCGAGGAGCGTGTCAGCGGCGTGGCGGATACCATCAGGAACCCCTTGGCCGTGGCGATGGTGGCATAGGCCTTGAATTCGTCCGGTGTCACGTAGCGGATGACCGGGTGATGCTTCTTTGACGGTGCGAGATATTGCCCGATGGTGATGAAATCGACGTCGGCGGCACGCAGGTCATCCATCAGCTGCAACACCTCGTTTCGCTCTTCACCGAGGCCCACCATGATGCCGGACTTGGTGAAAATCGTGGGATCGACCTCTTTCACCATCTGCAACAGGCGCAGCGAGTGGAAATAGCGCGCGCCGGGGCGCACTTTGAGATACTTCGACGGTACCGTTTCGAGATTGTGGTTGAACACATCGGGCTTTGCCCGCGCCACCTTCTCGATGGCACCTGGCTTGCGCAGGAAATCCGGAGTCAGGATTTCGATGGTCGTTGTCGGCGTGCTCTGGCGGATCGCATCGATCACCTCGACGAAATGCTGCGCGCCGCCATCGTCCAGATCGTCGCGGTCGACCGAGGTGATGACGACGTGCTTGAGGCCCATCTTGGCGACGGCCTCGCCGATGCGGCGCGGCTCGTCAGTATCCAGCGCTTGCGGCATGCCGGTCCTGACGTTGCAGAAGGCGCAGGCCCGCGTGCAGGTGTCGCCCATGACCATGAAGGTCGCGTGCTTCTGCTCCCAGCACTCGCCGATGTTGGGGCAGCCCGCTTCCTCGCAGACGGTGACGAGCTTGTTCTCCTTCACGATGCGGTTGGTCTCGGCCCACTTCGGCGAGCCCGGCGCTTTGACGCGGATCCAGTCGGGCTTGCGCAGCACCTCGGCATCCGGCCGATGCGCCTTCTCCGGATGGCGCGCGGCAGGGCGGGGTTTCGTGAGGAGGTCGAGGACGACGGTCATGGTTGGCCTTGGCTACTACTGAGCCGACATAAGGTGACAAGGCGGGTTCGACAATCGGCTGAAACCGCGCGGCAGATGTGTGGATGGCGCGATTCTATCCTTCTCCCTTGGGAGAAGGTGGCCGCCGAAGGCGGTCGGATGAGGGTCAGCGCCGACGGTTGAGTGGACCTTCATCCGTCAGGCTTCGCCTGCCACCTTCTCCCGAGGGAGAAGGCGAGTTTCCGTTTTACGCATTCAGCGCCCGCCCGTATGCATCCAGCACGCTCTCCTTCATCATCTCGGATAGGGTCGGATGCGGGAAGACCACGTGCATGAGGTCTTCCTCGGTGGTCTCGAGGTTCATGGCCACCACGTAGCCCTGGATCAATTCCATCACCTTGGCGCCAATCAAGCGGCGGCCTTCACGTCAGTATGGGTCAAATACGACGGCAGGCGGGTCGCTTCATCAATCACGGCTTGCCTTAGCTGTTCGACCGTCAAATTTTTCGCATCCGTTAGGTCCGCGCCCCGAAGAATGGTGCCATTCAACAGCGCGCCATCGAGATCAGCACCGCGCAGGATAGCGCCGGTGAAATCCGCCCGCGAGAGGTTAGCGCCTTTCAATGTTGCGTGGCTCAGGTCGGTGCGGCGTAGGAAAGCGCCACTGACATCCATGCGAAACCAGCGGTCCGTCATTTCGCGACAAGCCTCTCCTTCAGCGTCTCCATAATCTCCGAGATATCGGCTGGAGGCGCTTCATCCCCATAATCTCTAGCATGCTGGCGCAAATATGCATTCAAAAGTTGAAAGGTCGGTCCCGCCAGATCGGGAAAATCGTTGGCGATCTGACGCAAGGTGAAGATCGCGCCGAGCCGCACTTCCAGCCTTTCGTTGATAAGTTGCTCCACGGCCTTGTTGAAAAGCTCCGCCACGTGATCGCGGCGAGAGAGTTCCGCCTGTCGTAGGGCAGCATCGGCCTGGCGAGTCGCAGCGT
>JBOFUS010000259.1:0-6434 GCA_051652685.1 Beijerinckiaceae bacterium | reverse complement strand
TGTTTCGTGATTTCTTCGCCTCGATCCGGGACATCGTTGGCGGGCGCTCCGGTTCCTACGAGGCCGTGCTGAGGGACGCGCGCGAAACCGCGACCCGCGACATGGTTGCGGCAGCCCAGGCGATGGGTGCCAACGGGATCGTGGGTGTCGACATCGACTATGCCTCGCTCGGCCGTGGCGGCAGCATGCTGATGGTGACGATCACCGGCACCGCCGTAACCCTGTCACAGGGGTAAGGGCTTCTGCGGAGTTGAGCGGCGTGCGTCGACGACGAATGCTGACCGCATGCGCCTGCTCGCCCCTGCTCTCGCCCTCCTGCTGTCTGCCTGCGCCACCGGCGAGAGACCGGCCAACCACGCCGATTGGCTGAGGGAAGCGACCCGCGTCTGGCCCGGCGAAACGCAGGCCCGGCTGATCGCCGCCGCCGAGGCTGTCGTGCGCCATGCCGATCCGGCTGACACCACGCTCGAATACAACAAGGGCGGCTTTCTCGCCCGGCGCAAGTTCGTCATCTACGCCGTGATCGCGGCGGCAGTTGGCGAGGATCGCTGGACCTTTGCGGCGAGCGAAAACACCGAGGGGGCCAGCGCCTCGATCCGCGTCATCCAGCGCGGTACGGCCATTTCAGGCAGCAGCAGCGAGCGTTTTCGCGACAACCAGACGGATATCGGCGGGTTCCGGCTGTTTTATGCGCGGATGGAGTATCTGCTTGGACGTAGGGCCGATTGGGTTAACTGCCAGGACGCACCGGCCAAACTATCAGTCTCTGCTGAAAAACCGGGAACCGACGCCCTTTGCAGCCTGACGCTCCAGAGCCGCGACGCGCCGCCGCCCGCAAAGCTGCCACCCAGGCCCAAAGCGGGTGCCGCCGCGCCGAAAGGCCCTCCGCCGCCGCCTGTGATCCAGGGTGACGAAGCAGAGTAAAGCAGCATGATTTGACAAACGCGCCGGGGGCCGTAATCCCCCGTGTCATCATGACCGAAGCAATCCCCCTGACGCTTGACGCCGCCGCACGCGATTCCAAGGCCTGGCCTTTCGAGGAGGCCCGCAAGGTCGTGAAGCGACTGGAGAAATCAGGCAAGCGGGAAGCGCTTTTCGAAACAGGCTACGGCCCCTCGGGCCTGCCGCATATCGGCACCTTCGGCGAGGTTGCGCGCACCAGCATGGTGCGCCACGCCTTCCAAGTGCTGACCGAAGGCAAGATCCCGACACGGATGCTAGTTTTTTCCGACGACATGGACGGCATGCGCAAGATTCCCGATACCGTGCCTGATGCGGCCGCGCTTGCCCCCTACCTCCACAAGCCGCTGACCGCCGTGCCTAACCCGTTTGGCGGCGACTATGCGAGCTTCGGGCACCATAACAACGCGATGCTGCGGCGTTTTCTCGACAGCTTCGGCTTCGACTACGAATTCGCAAGCGCAACCGACTACTACAGGGAGGGCCGCTTTGACCCGGTGTTGCTGCGCGCCGCCGAGCGCTACGACGCGATCATGCAGGTCATGCTGCCGACGCTGGGCGCGGAGCGCCAGGCGACCTACAGCCCGTTCCTGCCCATTTCGCCCACCAGCGGCCGGGTGCTCTATGTGCCGATGAAGCAGGTCGATCCAACCAACGGCACAATCACCTTCCCCGATGAGGATGGCCGCGACGCGACGCTTCCCGTCACCGGCGGCAACGTGAAGCTGCAATGGAAGCCGGATTTCGGCATGCGCTGGGCGGCGCTCGATGTCGATTTCGAGATGTTCGGCAAGGACCACCAGACCAACGCCGTGATCTACGACAAGATCTGCGCCATTCTCGGCGGCAAACCACCGGAACACTATGTCTATGAGCTGTTCCTCGACGAGGGCGGCCAGAAGATCTCGAAGTCAAAGGGCAACGGCATCACCATCGACGAATGGCTGACCTATGCCTCGCCCGAGAGCCTGTCGCTGTTCATGTACCAGAAGCCGCGCGAGGCGAAGAAGCTGCACTTTGATGTCATTCCGCGTGCCATGGACGAGTACCTGCAGTTTCTGGATGGCTACCCTCGCCAGGACTGGAAGAACCGGTTGGGCAATCCGGTCTGGCATATCCATTCCGGCGAACCTCCCGAAGCCGAGACCATGCCTTCCGGTGATGGATCGAACGCACCGCGCGCGCAGGTGTCCTTCGCACTGCTGCTCAATCTGGTCGCGGTGGCCAACGCCGAGGACAAGGACGTGCTCTGGGGTTTCATCCGCCGCTATGCGCCCGGCACCGACCCGAAAACGCACCCGAACCTTGATCGCATGGCCGGCTATGCGATCCGCTACTTCAAGGATTTCGTGAAGCCCGAGAAGACCTACCGCCCGGCGACGGAGCAGGAGAGCGTAGCCCTCTCCGATCTGGCGGCGAAGCTCGGCGAACTGGCAGCCGCCGGTGTCACGGATCCTGCCGCGATTCAGGACGCGGTCTACGATATCGGCCGGCGCGACCCGTACCGCACGCTCAACAAGGACGGCACCTACGGCGTGGCGCTGACCTGGTTCAACACGCTCTATGAAATCCTGCTGGGTGAACAGAAAGGGCCGCGCTTCGGCTCCTTCGTGGCGATCTACGGTGCGGCGAACACGCAGGCGCTGATCGGCAAGGCGCTTGCTGGCGAACTGATCGCCGGGCACGCAGCGTTCATGGCGGCGCGGGAACAGGGGTAGCGGCCGTCCGTCCCGTCAGCGCCTCCGTCATCATCCGGCGCACCTCTTCCTCCGCAGCCTTTGTCAGCGCCTTGCGGTCGCTGCCCGGAGCGAAGGCGACCGGTTTGCCGAAGCGGATCGTGACATCGATGGAGCCACCGCGCAGAACGCTTTTGAGGTGCGGGATCATGTCCATGTCGCCGTACCATCCAATCTTGGCGCGGCCCATGCGGCCAGTCGGCAAGCCGTCCAGCCGCGTGTAGGCGATGGCGACCGGCTGCAACCAGACCTGATCCGCGCCGCCCGACATCACGGCCTCCTGCGCCGCGCCGACCAGTGCCGAGCGGAAGGGGAGGATCCGGTTACCGTCCGATGTGGTCGATTCGGCAAACAGTACGATGGGGTCGCCTTCCTTCAGGCGTTCTGCGATCTCGGCATTCACCTTGCCAGTGCCGTTGCGGTTGTTGCGGTCGACAAAGATGGACCGCTGCATTCTCGCCAGCAGCCCGAACACCGGCCAGGCCGCAATCTCCGTCTTGGCAATGAAAGACAATGGCGTGACGCTTCCCAGCGCCGTGATATCCAGCCAGGAAACATGGTTGGAGACGAGGATCAGCGGGCGCCCGTCTGCCGGTTCGCCATCGACTGTCACTCCAAGGCCGATGATGCGGGCGGTCGTGCGGTGAAACAGTGTCGGCAGATGGCGGCGGGGGGCGAGGCCGAAGCGGCAACTCAGCCATTGCAGGGGCAACAGGGCCAACCCGGTGACGGCCACGCCCGCCATGCAGAGCACCATCCGCAGACCGCCCGACGGGCGATGCACCTCCTCGATAAAGGACGTCATATGAGCGATCTCCGCATGACCAGCGCAGTGGCGAGAGAGCCATCCGCCTTGCGGTAGTAAGCCGAGCGGCGCGACACTTCCGTGAATCCCTGGCGGGCATAAAGCTTGAGGGCAGGCGCATTGCCTTCCTCAACCTCGAGGAAGAGTGTCCTGACCCTGGCCAGCGCCAGCGCCTCCCTGTGTGGACCCAGAAGCTTTCCGGCCACACCGCAACCGCGCGCGGCGGAAGCAACCGCGATGGAGAGGATCTCCGCCTCGTCTGCCGCCACGCGCGACAGGACGAAACCCTCGACGCCACCACGTGATCCTGCGGTCGCCACATGGGCAATCGCCGTTTCGCCGGCCAGCAGCCTCTCGAACTCGATGAGACCCCACGGGCGATCAAATCCCTGCGCATGGATCGCGGCCATCGGCTCCGCATCGGCCATGCTGGCCGGCCGGATGAAGGGTTCGCTCATGCTGCGCCCAAAACCAAAAATCATCTGGAGGCCGTCATCGTCTTGCCACGACCTTGCCCTCCTGCGGCGTCGCGTTAGGTGCGCGCAGATAAAGCGGTTTGGCAGGTGACGTTGCGGGATCGGCTGCCAGCCCCAGCCGCGCCAGCCAGACGATGTCGGGCGCGGCCTTCATGTCGGCGATCGACACCGCAAGGCCCAGCGACATCGCCTCGACCGCAAGTGCTGCGGCACCTGAGCCAGCCAGCCGCACCGGGCCTGAACCAATCAGGCGACTCGCATCCTTCAGCCCCACAAGGCGGGGGGCCACCAGCGTGCGCCCGGCCGAAGTGAACGTCTGGAAGAACACCGACCCGTGCCGTGCGTCGATGGCAACGGCGATGACGCCGGACTGATTCGGATCGATCAGGGGTGCGGCATAGGCGGCAAGCGTCGAGACACCGACGACGGGAAGCCCGGTGGCGAGCCCGAACGCGCGGCCCGCCGCGATGCCCATGCGCAGGCCCGTGAAGCTGCCGGGACCAACGCTGACGACGATGCGCGACAAGGCATTGAAGCCTCCCTCGGCGTCGTCCACCACCCGCTTGACCATCGGCATCAGCGCCTCGGCGTGGCCGGTTGCCATGTCCTCGCTGTCAAACACGATGGGAAGCGCGCGACCCTGTTCAACCACGGCGACGGAGCATGCCCCCAGAGCTGTATCGATGGCCAGAGCGCGTGCCGGTTGGGCACGTCCAGTTTGGGCGCGTGCCGGTTGGGCGTTTGAGTCGTCGAAGCTGCTCATCGTTTCAGGACTGCCCCAGCCGGACCGGAATGTGAAGTCCGCGTGGCGCTTCTCAGGACCGTGGCGCTTCTCAGGACCAAGGTTCTTCTCAGGATATGGCCTCCACCGATTGCACATCGGGCAGGAAATGGCGCAGCAGGTTCTGAATGCCGTGCTTCAGCGTGGCGGTGGACGAAGGGCAGCCCGCGCAGGAGCCCTTCATATGGAGATAAACCACGCCGTCCCTGAAGCCGCGAAACGAGATGTCGCCACCATCGCCCGCAACGGCGGGGCGGATGCGGGTCTCGATCAGGTCCTTGATCGTGGCCACTGTTTCCGCGTCGGAGGGCGCAAAGAACTCGCCTTCCTCCTCATCGACGGGCGCGGCACCGGCGGCGAGCACAGGGGCACCGGACATGAAATGTTCCATGATTGCGCCAAGAACGGCCGGCTTGAGGAAGGGCCATTCAACCTCGCCCTTGGTCACAGTGATGAAATCGGAGCCGAAGAAAACCGCCTTCACACCGTCCACCGCAAAAAGCTTTGCCGCAAGCGGCGACCTGAGAGCCGCGCTCTCCGCGTCAAGCATGTCAAGCGTGCCATCGCCCATGACATCACGTCCGGGAAGGAACTTGAGTGTCGCCGGGTTTGGCGTGGCCTCGGTCTGGATGAACATCGAAATCTCCCATTCGTCGCGGGTTCAAGGCCCGCAAGAAGGACAACAAGACAGCCAAGACGTGTCCTTACGTCTTGGCCAGGGCGTGTGAAACCCCCTGCGCGGATATCGGAACTTCAACACGCAACGTCAACGGGCAGAAACGCTGTGCGCAACAGGCAGATCACGACATTTCCGCGTAATCGTCACCGTTCCGCAATGGTATTGTCACGGCAAATGATACCCTTGTCGAAACGAATCGCGAAGGGGAGGCGCGCATGCCACGCTTGTTCGCGGGACTGGAAGTTCCAGCCCATGTGACGCAGACGCTGGGGGGATTGCGTGGTGGCATCCCCGGCTCGCGCTGGGCCGAGCCATCTGATTATCACATCACGCTTCGTTTTTTTGGCGATATTGACAACCGCACGGCCTCCGAGATCGATGGGATGCTGTCTTATGTCTCGCGCAGCCCCATCGCCGTCCGGATTTCCGGCCTTGGCAGTTTCGGAGGCGACAAGCCGCACTCTGTCTATGCTGTCGTCGAGCCAAGCCGGGAGCTGAGCGATCTCCATGCGGAGGTGGAGAGACTGGCCCGTGCCTGTGGTGTGGAACTCGACAAGCGGCGCTTCACACCCCACGTCACGCTTGCCCGGCTGAAGGGTTCTTCCCCCCTTGATGTCGCAGCCTATCTGTCGGCACGCGGCTTTTTTCCGGCACAGAGTTTCACGGCCAGCCGCTTCGTTCTCTACTCGTCGAAGGCGTCCGTTGGTGGCGGTCCCTATATGATCGAGACGAGCTATCCGCTGCGCTGGGCTGCGTGACATGGAGAGAGCGATATGAGCCAGGTGCGGATAAGCGGGGCAGACAAGGCTTCGGCATTGGCGGCCATGCCCGGCTGGTCGCAAGTCGATGGCCGGGACGCCATCGCGAAGCGTTTTTCGTTCGCGGACTTCAACGAGGCTTTCGGCTGGATGGCCCGCGTCGCACTGATCGCAGAAAAGATGGACCACCATCCGGAATGGTTCAACGTCTACCGCACCGTTGACGTCACGCTGTCGAC
>JBOFUS010000258.1:0-9560 GCA_051652685.1 Beijerinckiaceae bacterium | reverse complement strand
CCTGCCCTGCGCCCATTGCGGACACAACCCAAATTGCTTAAGCTGGTCCACGAGGCCGAAGAGCGGACATTTGTGGAAGGAGATTCGGTTCGTTTCGAGCCGAAGCATGAACTGCAGAGGCCCTTCCCATGTCGGTGCGCGCAAAGTCCGCGACGAATGTCCGAGCGATCGGGAACCAGGTTCAGACCCTGCGATTGATTGATTGGATCGATGTTTTCATCGTAGATTTTCACGAGCTGATATTGCTTGCTAGCCAAATCGCTGTGGGTTGTCGCCGGCGACGAGGAGTTTCGCGTCATGGATCCATCCGAGATTTCCGGGCCATCTGTTCACAGTGAACGGCAAGATGAGATTCTCACGTTGGCGCGGGTTCAGGGACGGGTGCTCGTCGATGAACTGGCCGTTCGGTTCGACGTTACCCCCCAGACGATCCGCAAGGATCTGAACGATCTCTGTGACCGCGGGTTTCTGGGGCGCGTGCATGGTGGCGCAGTTGTAACATCAGGAGTCAGCAATCTCGCCTATGAGGCGCGTCGCTTCGTGGCCTCGACGGAGAAGCAATCGATCGGACTTGCCACTGCGGGACGAATTCCCAACAGGGCATCGGTATTCATAAACATCGGAACGACAACGGAAGAGGTTGCTAAGGCTCTGATAAATCACGATGATCTTTTGGTCATCACGAATAATCTCAACGTCGCGACGCTGCTCTATCCGAATCCACGCATTGAGGTCATCATCGCCGGCGGGCCCGTGCGACGGCTCGATGGTGCCGTCGTCGGCGAGGCCGTCGTGCAATTCTTCCAACAGTTCAAGGTCGATTTCGCGATCATCGGTGTGTCTGCGATCGACCAGGACGGTACATTATTAGATTTCGACTACCGCGAGGTGCGCGTGTCCCGTGCGATCATTGAAAACGCGCGCCAGGTTGTTCTGGTGACGGATCGGCTGAAATTCGAACGCAAGGCACCCGTGCGGCTCGGCCATCTCGCGGATGTCGATCTGTTCGTCACCGATGAGCTTCCGAGCCCCGAAGCGGCCGAACTCTGCCGGCTGAACGGCGTCGAAGTGCTTGAAGTCAAAGCGCAAACCAAAACGGCGTAGTGCTTCGAACTGGGCCGGAACTTCGCGTGACTTTACTCTTGATTTCGTATTTTTCTTTATCTAGCTTCAAACGAAATAAATGAACTAAAAACGAAAATTACAGGGGGAAGCGCGATGGAGGAGGTCTATGACCTTGCCATCATCGGTGGAGGGATCAACGGCTGTGGCATCGCGCGCGATGCGGCGGGCCGGGGTCTCAAGGTGTTTCTCTGCGAGCAGAATGATCTTGCCAGCGGCACCTCCTCCTGGTCGACCAAGCTCATCCACGGCGGCTTGCGCTATCTTGAGCATTATGAATTCCGGCTGGTGCGCGAAGCGCTCATCGAGCGCGAGATCCTGTGGAATCTGGCACCGCACATCATCCGTCCGCTCCGCTTCGTGCTGCCCCATCACGCAGGGCTACGTCCGGCCTGGCTGCTGCGGCTTGGCCTGCTGATCTACGACAACCTCGGCGGCCGGAAGCTGCTGCCCGCGACGAAGACGCTCGATCTGCGAAGCGATGCGGCAGGCGCGCCTCTGAAGCAAGGCTACGGCAAGGCTTTCGAGTATTCCGACTGCTGGGTGGAGGACACACGCCTCGTTATCCTCAACGCAATGGATGCGCGCGAGCGAGGTGCCACCCTGCGCACCAACACGCAATTCCTCGGCTGCACGCGCGACGCTGACCGCTGGGAGCTCCATTTAGGGGCGCGCGGTGGCGAAGCGCAAAAGATCACCGCGAAGGCGGTGGTGAACGCAGCCGGCCCCTGGGTGGCGGATGTGCTGGCGAACCGCATTCGCTTGAACGCCGGGTCCCGTGTGCGCCTGGTTCAGGGGTCGCATATCGTCGTGAAGCGCATCTTCGACCACGACCGCAGCTACATCTTCCAGAACGCCGACGGGCGGATCATCTTCGCGATCCCCTATGAGCAGGATTTCACTCTGATCGGCACCACGGATCAGGATTACAAGGGCAATCCGGCGGATGTGAAGGCATCGCCCGAGGAGATCAGCTATCTCTGCGCGGCCGCGAGCGAGTATTTCGCACGGCCCGTCACGGAAGCGGATGTTGTCTGGACCTATTCCGGCGTTCGGCCGCTCTACGACGATGGCGCGTCGAAGGCGCAGGAAGCGACCCGCGACTATGTTTTGACGCTGGATACCGCAGCAGCGCCCCTCCTGTCCGTTTTCGGCGGCAAGATCACGACCTACCGGCGGCTGGCGGAGGCCGTGCTGGAAAAGCTTCAGCCGCACCTGATGCCTTCCAGAACAGGAAAATCCGCGGGGTGGACCGGAACCGAGAAGCTGCCGGGCGGCGACTTCGCGGTCACGGAGCTTGCTGGACTCGCCGATGCGCTGGCTGCGACCTATCCGTTCCTCAGCGCCAAGCAGGCCCAGAGGCTGGCGCGCACCTATGGCACGCGCGCCAAAGCGTTCCTGGCCGAAGCCAAGAGCCTGACCGATCTCGGCAAGAGCTTCGGCGATGACCTGACCGAAGCGGAAGTTCGGTACCTGATGCGCGAGGAATGGGCGACGACGGCGGATGACGTCCTTTGGCGGCGGAGCAAGCTTGGCCTTAGGGTGAGCGCTGAGGCGAAGGCGGCGCTCGCCACCTTCATGGCGCGGGAAAGCGCCGCGCCGCGGCAGAACAGGGCGGGTGCCGCATGAGCCTCGTTCTGGACAACGTCAGCAAGAGAGTTGGGGCTGCCGACCACATCGCCGATGTGTCGCTGCGGCTCGAGAAGGGGTCGCTCAATGTGCTGCTGGGGCCGACGCTCTCCGGCAAGACCTCGCTCATGCGCTTGATGGCCGGGCTCGACCGGCCGACTTCCGGGACGGTCGTCTTCAACAAAGTCGATGTCACCCGCGCTCCTGTGCGCGGCCGCTCGGTCGCCATGGTCTACCAGCAGTTCATCAACTACCCGACGATGAGCGTTTACGAGAACATCGCCTCGCCGCTGCGCGTCATGGGGCTCGCGAAGGCTGAGATCGAAACGCGCGTGCGGGAGGCGGCGCGCCTGCTCAAGCTGGAGCCAATGCTGGCGCGCACGCCGCTGCAGCTCTCCGGCGGTCAGCAGCAGCGCACGGCCATCGCAAGGGCGCTGGTGAAGCGTGCCGAGCTCGTGCTGATGGACGAGCCGCTGGCGAACCTCGACTATAAGCTGAGAGAGGAGCTTCGCGAGGAGCTGCCGCGCATCTTCGCCTCCACCGGCGCGATCTTCGTTTATGCGACGACCGAGCCTTCCGAGGCGCTGCTTCTGGGCGGCAACACGGCAGTACTCAACCAGGGGCGGCTCGCACAGTTCGGGCCGACGGCGGAGGTTTACCGCACGCCGTCCGACCTGAATTCGGCGGCTGTGTTTTCCGATCCGCCGCTGAACCGCATCTCAGCCGAGAAGGCCGGCAACGAACTAATTTTCGCCGGCGGCCGCATTCCGGCGAAGGGCAAGCTCGCCGCGTTGGAGAATGGCCCCTGCACGCTGGGCTTCCGCGCCCATCATCTGGGTCTGGCGAAATCTGATGCCAATGCAATCAGACTCTCGGGCCGCGTGACCGTGTCGGAAATCACGGGATCGGAGAGCTTCATCCATATCGATGCGGCGCCGCATCACTTCGTGGCGCTGGCGCATGGCGTGCAGCTCTTTGAGCCGGGCGCGGCCATCGAGACCTATCTCGATACCAAGCGCCTGTTTGTCTTTGATCGGGCGGGGCGGCTCGCTGCCTCGCCTGACGACATGCTGCTCAACGACATGGCGGGAGCCTGAATCGATGGCCCGCATCACACTTTATTCGCTGGCGCATTCCTACAAGCCCCATCCGAAGGCTGTATCCGATTACGCTGTGCGCGAAGCGACCCATGTCTGGGATGACGGCGGGGCCTATGCGCTGCTTGGCCCTTCCGGCTGCGGCAAGACCTCGCTGCTCAACATCATCTCTGGGCTGGTCGCTCCGACGAAGGGCCGCGTCATGTTCGACGACCAGGATGTCACGTTGAAGCCTACGGAGGCCCGCAACATCGCGCAGGTGTTCCAGTTCCCGGTCATCTACGACACGATGACGGTCCGCGAGAATCTCGCTTTTCCGCTGAAGAACCGCGGGATGAAGGGGGCGGCACTCGATGCGCGCGTCGAGGAGATCGCGAAGCTTCTTGACCTTACCCATGACCTGTCCCGAAAGGCGCGCGGCCTGACCGCCGATTCGAAGCAGAAGATCTCACTTGGACGCGGGCTCGTGCGGCCGGATGTGGCGGCCATCCTCTTCGACGAGCCGCTAACCGTCATCGATCCGCACCTCAAATGGGAGCTGCGCTCGAAGCTGAAGGAAATCCACAAGAAGTTCGACACGACGATGATTTACGTCACCCATGACCAGACCGAGGCGCTAACCTTCGCCGACAAGGTGGTGGTGATGTACGACGGCGAGGTGGTGCAGGTCGGCTCGCCGCAGGCGCTGTTCGAGACGCCGGACCATACATTCGTCGGCTATTTCATCGGCTCGCCCGGCATGAACGTGCTTCCGGCCGAGATCAACGGATCAACCGCCCGTGTTAATGGCGAGGCGCTGCCGCTTGGTCGCATCCCCACTGTTGCGGCAGGCGCGAGCATCGAGATCGGCATTCGGCCCGAATTCCTGAAGCCTGTCGCCGCCGGCGGTATTCCGGCCCGGGTGGTGCGCGTCGAGGATATCGGCCGCCAGAAGATCCTGCGCTGCGAAGCTGGCAAACACCGGCTGGCGGCCATCCTGCCCGAAGACGCGGCCGTTCCGTCCGACGTGATCCGGTTGTCGGCCGACCCCGGCCATATCCATGTCTACGCCGACAGCCGGCGGGTGAGGTGAGCATGGATAAGCCTCTGAACAACAAGGCCTGGTTTTTCGTCCTGCCGGTTTTCCTGCTGGTGGCCTTCAACGCCATCCTGCCGCTGATGACGGTCGTCAACTATTCGATGCAGGACAGTTTCGGGAACAACCAGTTCTTCTGGAACGGCATCGGCTGGTTCAAGGAATTGCTCGATCCGAAGTCGCAGCTCGGCGAGCGCTTCTTCGATGCGCTCTGGCGGAACGCGCTCTTCTCCGCGATCATCCTTGCCATCGAGATCCCGCTCGGCATCGCGGTGGCGCTGTCGATGCCGAAGAAGGGCTGGGCCGTCGCACCGACGCTCGTCATCCTGGCGCTGCCGCTGCTCGTGCCATGGAACGTGGTCGGCACCACCTGGCAGGTCTTCGCGCGTTCGGACATCGGGCTGCTGGGCTACACGCTCAACGCCATCGGCCTGAAGTACAACTATACCAACGATCCGTTCGCGGCCTGGGCGACGATCATCGCCATGGACGTCTGGCACTGGACGAGCCTTGTCGCGCTGCTTTGCTACGCAGGCCTGCAGTCGATTCCCGACGCCTTCTATCAGGCGGCGCGGATCGACGGCGCTTCACGCTGGGCCGTGTTCCGCAACATCGAGCTGCCGAAGATGCGGCGGGTTCTGCTCATCGCCGTACTGCTGCGCTTCATGGACAGCTTCATGATCTACACCGAGCCTTTCGTAGTCACCGGCGGTGGACCGGGCAACTCGACGACCATGCTCTCCATCGACCTCGTCAAGATCGCACTCGGCCAGTTCGATCTCGGAAAGGCGGCGGCGATGTCGATCGTCTATAACCTCATCATCCTGGCTGTCTGCTGGGTATTCTACACCGTCATGGTGCAGGCCGACGCCGAAGAGCGGGAGACGCGGACATGAGCGCTTCCTTGAAAAGTGCGGGCGGCGGGGGACTGGGTCGCCGGCTGACGCTCGGCCTCTACATCCTGTTCCTGATGTTGCCCCTCTACTGGCTCTTTGTGATGAGCCTGAAGACCAACAACGAGATCATCACGGGTCTGACGCTTTGGCCGAGGGAACCGACGCTTGCGAACTACCGCAAGATCTTCACCGATCCTTCCTGGTATTGGGGCTACATCAACAGCCTGATCTATGTCGGCATCAACACGGTGATTTCCATCGCGCTGGCGTTGCCGGCGGCCTATGCGCTCTCGCGCTACCGGTTTCTGGGCGACAAGCACCTGTTCTTCTGGCTGCTGACAAACCGCATGGCGCCGCCCGCCGTTTTCGCGCTGCCCTTCTTTAACCTTTATTCGGCGATCGGCCTGTTCAACACGCATTGGGCGGTGGCGCTGGCGCATTGCATCTTCAACATCCCGCTCGCGGTCTGGATTCTTGAGGGCTTCATGTCCGGCGTGCCGCGGGAGATCGACGAGACGGCGCAGCTCGACGGCTATTCCTTCCCGCATTTCTTCGTGAAGATCTTCCTGCCGCTGATCGCCAGCGGCGTGGGCGTGGCCGCCTTCTTCTGCTTCATGTTCTCCTGGGTCGAGCTGCTGCTTGCCCGCACGCTCACCAACAACATGCCGATTTCCGCCATCATGACGCGCACTGTCTCCGCAGCGGGCATGGACTGGGGGCTTCTGGCCGCCGCCGGCATCCTTACGCTGGTGCCCGGCGCACTCGTGATCTGGTTCGTTCGCAACTACATCGCCAAGGGCTTCGCCCTGGGAAGGGTGTGATGGAGACGCCGCCGTCAATCACACCACATGACGTTCGCCGATGGGCTGAGATGGTTGCCAGCCGGCTCGAGCGGAATGGGGTGACAAGCATCCCGGTCGATCGAGACCTTTGCTTCATGATCTCGTTTCAAGAAGCTTTCGATCTTTCTCAAGAACCAAAGCTTCTGACGGGCTCAGTGCATGAAGCCGTGAAAGACCTGAATAACGAGGCAGCGGAACAATCCGGCGACCCAGAACTGATCCTCCCGGTTTGGCATCCATGCCACCATTTGGCTGAGGTGATGAGCTTCATTGCTTTCCAGGAACTTGGACCGGAAGGTGCCGTATGAGCGAACACTTCGCCTGGATGGCCTGGACCTGGCAGACCGGACTGTTCTTCGCAGCGATCGTCAGCACGTTGGCCGTGATGACGCTGCTCGCGATCTATCGCCCGGAAACGGAGCGGGTCGGCGTACTTCGCATCGCCACCACGCGCGGCGACCGGTTGTTCATTTCACTTTTGGGCGCCGCCTTCATTCACCTCGGCTGGATCGGAATGACCAACGCCGAGCTTTGGTGGGCCTCAGTCATCTCTCTCGTCTACGCCACAGCGGTCTTCCGCTGGGTATGACGGGTTGGGACGTCGCCGGATGGATGGGCGCCACGCCATCCGGCTCAAAGCAAACAGGCGCGAGGTTGAGGGAGGATAAAATGCGATTGCGATCAAATGTGCTCATGGGAACGACGGCGCTCGCGCTTGTCGCCATGACGACAGGCGCGTGGGCAGACATGGCCGCTGCCCAGAGGTGGGTCGATTCCGAGTTTCAGCCTTCGACGCTCTCGAAGGAAGCGCAGATGAAGGAGATGGAGTGGTTCATCAATGCCGCGAAGGCTTTCGCCGGCATGGAGATCAACGTCGTTTCCGAGACGATCACCACCCACGAATACGAGTCGAAGACGCTCGCCCGCGCCTTCACCGAGATCACCGGCATCAAGGTGAAACACGACCTGATCCAGGAAGGAGATGTGGTCGAAAAGATCCAGACGCAGATGCAGTCGGGACGCAATGTCTATGACGGCTGGATCAACGATTCCGACCTGATCGGCACCCATGTGCGCTACCAGCAGGCCGTCCCCCTGTCGGACTGGATGGCCGGCGAAGGCAAGGACGTCACCCTGCCCACGCTCGACATCGAAGACTTCATCGGCAAGTCCTTCACCACCGGCTATGACGGCAAGCTCTACCAGCTGCCCGACCAGCAGTTCGCCAACCTTTACTGGTTCCGGTACGACTGGTTCACCGATCCTGCGATCAAGGCTCGGTTCCGGGCGAAGTACGGCTATGACCTCGGCGTGCCGGTGAACTGGTCGGCCTACGAGGACATCGCGGATTTCTTCACCAACGACGTGAAGGAAATCAACGGTGTGCGCGTCTTCGGCCATATGGACTACGGCAAGAAGGACCCCTCGCTTGGCTGGCGCTTCACCGATGCCTGGCTTTCCATGGCCGGCAACGGCGACAAGGGCATTCCGAACGGCAAGCCTGTGGATGAATGGGGCATCCGCATGGAAGGCTGCCAGCCTTCTGGCTCGTCCATCGAGCGAGGTGGCGACACCAATGGCCCGGCGGCGGTCTATTCGATCACCAAGTATCTGGAGTGGCTGCAAAAATACGCACCACCCCAGGCTCCCGGCATGACCTTCGGCGAGGCCGGCCCCGTGCCCGCGCAGGGTGCCATCGCCCAGCAGATCTTCTGGTACACCGCCTTCACCGCCGACATGGTGAAGCCCGGCTTGCCAGTGGTGAACGCGGATGGTTCGCCCAAGTGGCGCATGGCCCCCTCGCCCAAGGGCTCCTACTGGAAGGAAGGCATGAAGCTCGGCTATCAGGACGCCGGTTCTTGGACCCTGCTCAAGTCAACGCCGGTGGATCGGCGCAAGGCGGCCTGGCTCTACGCCCAGTTCGTCAACTCGAAATCGGTGTCGTTGAAGAAGAGCCATGTTGGCCTCACCTTCACGCGCGAAAGCGACATCTGGGACAAGACCTTCACCGATCGTGCCCCTAAACTCGGTGGCCTGATCGAGTTCTACCGCTCACCGGCCCGCGTGCAATGGACACCAACCGGCAACAACGTGCCGGACTATCCAAGGCTCGCGCAGCTCTGGTGGCAGAACATCGGCGACGCGTCGTCGGGTGCCAAGACACCGCAGGCGGCGATGGATGCTCTCGCAGCGGCGCAGGACGACGTCCTGACCCGCCTCGAGCGCTCCGGCACCCAGGGCGCTTGCGGGCCAAAGATGAACCCGCGCACCACCGCCGAAGAGTGGTTCAAGAAAGCGGAAGCCTCGGGCAACATCGCGCCGCAGCGGAAGCTCGCCAACGAGAAGCCACAGGGCGTCACGATTGACTACGACACCCTGATCAAGTCCTGGCCGTCGACACCGCCCAAGCGGTGAGCGCCGGATAGCGCAACGAAGCCCGCCCGGATCGAAACAACCGGGCGGGACCCTTTCGTTGAACGCACCCAGAATGCCGGCTTTGGCATCGCCGCGCTGCAAGAAAGTTGGCCGTTTGGCGTAAATGCAATGGTGCTACTGGCATCAGAATGTCCGGTTGTCGCAGGAAGGATGACTACGACACTTCGTCGGATAGTCTCGTTTCGGCCACTCACTGCCGATATCGCCCTGCTCCGATTGTGTGTGCTATACTCCTGACTGTGGCCATTGGGTTGGCTGGCGCGGGGAAGCGGAACTGGCGTACCGAATATGCGATGACGCCTTCGCGCCCTGTGTGGTCGGGCGGCCCTGCGCGTAACTTCTCCGCTTCGCCCGCTCAACTTGCCGGCAGCGCACCGCGCGCGATCATCGCGGATTGCTTCAGTGTGATCGGTCGTACCATAGGGTCCGCATGCCGGTGGACGAGTTGCCAGTCGCTGCCGTC
>JBOFUS010000257.1:0-2030 GCA_051652685.1 Beijerinckiaceae bacterium | reverse complement strand
GCATGAAGCTGCGCAACCCGACACGCCTTGCCGGCGAGGCGTTGAAGGCGCTGGGTGCCACCTCGGTCGGCATGCCGGTGCCGCAAGTGCCGGAAAGCCTGGCCCAGCGCGTCATCGACGGTGCCGTGATCCCGTGGGAGGTGGTGCCGGCCGTCAAGGTGCAGGAACTCGTCAAGTTCCACACCGAGATCAAGGGCTCGCCGACGCTCTACACCGCGAGCTTCTTTCTTGCGATGAACAAGGCAAAGTTCGACGGTCTTTCGCCTGACCTGCAGGCAATCATCGACAAGAATTCCGGCATGGCCTTCGCCGAAATGGCTGGCACCATGTGGGATGCCGAAGCGGCCCGTGTACGCGCCACGGTCGTGCAGCGCGGCAACACCATCACGGTGCTCGATGCTGCCGAGAAGGACCGCTGGGAGAAAGCAACGCAGCCCGTCGTCGCCGCCTGGATCGAACAGGTGAAGGCAAAGAACCTTGACGGCGCCAAGCTGATCGAGGCGGCAAAGGCGCTGGTCGCCAAGCACGCGAAGTCGGCCTGAGAGCCACGGAAACATGGCCGCCCGCCCGGCCATGCGCCGGGCGGATGGACGCGAGAGACTGTCCGGGGGGATGATGGATGTCCGAGCCTGACGAGCTGGACTTGACCGGCGGTTCCGGCACGCCCGCCTCGGATGCGTTGACCCGCTGGACCGGGTTTCTTGCCATCGCGGGCGGCGTGCTTGCCCTTTCAGTGGCGTTTCTCGTGACTGCCAGCGTACTAGGCCGCTGGCTTTTCAATGCACCCATCGAAGGCGATTTCGAGTTCGTGAAGATGGCGACCGCCATCGCCGTCTTCGCTTATCTGCCGTATACGCAGGCCAGGCGCAGCAATATCGTCGTCGACACCTTCACCGGGAAACTCCCGGAAACCGCCCGCGCGAGAATCGACGCCTTCTGGGATATCGCCTACGCGCTTTTTATGGGTTTTCTCGCCGTGGCGCTTCTCCAGGGGGCACTGGAGGCCATGCGCAGCGGCGAGACAACCATGCAGCGGCAATTGCTTGTCTGGCCGAGCATTGCGCTGGCGATGCTGCTTTGCGCCAGCCTCGCCATCACGGCGGCGCTGACTGCGCTCAAGCTCCTGTCGGGAAGCCGCGCATGAGCGGAGCGGCCATCGCGCTCATCGGCTTCGGCGTGATGCTGGTGCTGATCGCGCTGCGTGCACCCATCGGGCTCGCCATGCTGCTGGTTGGCGCGGCAGGCTTCAGCTGGCTTTCGAGCCCCGCCGCACTTTTCGCGTATATGAAGACGAATTCGTACCACCAGTTCGCCAACTACACGCTTTCCGTCATCCCGCTGTTCATTCTCATGGGGGCACTGGCCGAGCGGGCCGGCATCGCCGCCGCGCTTTTCAAGGCGGCCGAGCGCGCGCTCGGCGGTTTCCGGGGCGGGCTCGCCATGGCGGTGATCGGTGCGTGCACGGCCTTTGGCGCTATCTGCGGCTCGTCGGTGGCCACTACCGCGACCTTCGGGCGCGCGGCCCTGCCCGAGCTGCTCAGGGCCCGCTACGATGGCGGGCTTGCGACAGGCGTGATTGCAGTTGGCGGCACGCTTGGCATCCTCATCCCGCCGTCGGTGATCCTTGTGGTCTATGCCATCACCACCGAGCAGAACATCGCCAAGCTTTTCCAGGCAGCGTTGATCCCAGGCTTGCTGGCGGCGCTGTTCTACTGCCTGACCATCGCCATCCTTGTAAGGCGCAACCCGACGCTGGCCCCGCCGACTGCCGCTCTCGTCATCGAGAAACCCAAGCAGCCGCTCTGGCCCAAGCTGCTGGCGGGTGCACTTCTGGCCGCAGCCGCCTACCTGTTCCTCAGCGGCCGCATCGGCTGGATGCCGGCGGGTGGAATGGCGGGCGCTGCCCTGCTGATTGCACTGATCGAAGTCGCCGTGATGCCGGCGATCCTGGTCGCTATCATCGTGGTCGGTGGCATCTACGGCGGCGTCTTCACGCCCACCGAAGGAGCCGCCGTCGGTGCCATCGCCAT
>JBOFUS010000256.1:0-25337 GCA_051652685.1 Beijerinckiaceae bacterium | reverse complement strand
GGTCGAGCCGATCTGCAAGGTCTTGCCGGTCGCCCCTTCAACTTACTATGCCCATGTCGCCAAGCGTGCCGATCCCGGCAAACTTTCGGCGCGGGCGAAACAGGATATGGCCCTCAAGCCCGAGATTGATCGCATTTTTGCCGGGAACTTCGAGGTCTACGGCGTGCGCAAGGTGTGGCGGCAGATGGTGCGCGAACGCTTCAATGTCGCCCGCTGCACCGTAGAGAGGCTGATGCGCGGCATGGGCCTGCAGGGCGTGATCCGTGGCAAGCACGTGCGCACCACGGTTCAGGACAAGGCGGTGCCATGCCCGCTGGACCATGTGAACCGCGTGTTCCGTGCACCTGCACCGAACGTGCTGTGGGTCTCCGACTTCACCTACGTGAGCACTTGGACGGGCGTCGTCTACGTGGCCTTCGTCATCGACGTCTTCGCCCGCAGGATCGTGGGCTGGCGGGCAAGCAGGACGGCGCATGCGAGCCCTCATCCTGAGCCTGTCGAAGGACGTGCTGGATGCACTGGAGCAGGCCCTGCACGAGCGGCGGCCTGTCCGAAGCAGCAAGCTCATCCACCACAGTGACACAGGCTCGCAGTACGTGTCGATCAAGTACACCGAGCGGCTGGCGGAGGCTGGCATTGAGCCTTCGGTCGGCAGCGTTGGCGACAGCTATGACAATGCACTGGCAGAGACTATCAATGGCCTCTACAAAGCAGAAGTAATCCACCGGCGCGGACCGTGGCAGAGTTTTGAAGTCGTAGAGTTCGCGACACTGGAGTGGGTCAACTGGTTCAACAATCGCCGGCTGCTGGAGCCAATCGGCAATATCCCGCCGGCCGAAGCCGAGGAACGCTACTACGCCAGGCTCGACGAGCAGAAACTGGCAGCGTAACTTAAATGAAACGGCCTCCGGCAAACCCGGAGCAGTTCACTTCCCATCGCGGGCGCTGTCGATAGCGGACGCTGGCAAAACGCATTTTGTTCAACCACTCAAACCTATCGCGACCGTTGGCGCAAACCGGTGATTGATACTCGTGCGCCGCCAGAACTGCGCATCGGCCAAGATCAAACACCCCTCACTGCTTGCGCCAAAAAACCTCGTCCGACCCCTTTGACGATTTCGACGACAACGATCGGCATCAACGAGGCCGCTGCAATCAAGGCCCAGTCAGAACCGGTGAGGGCAACAGTCTGCAGTATGCCTTGGAGGAATGGCACATAAACCGCAGCAACCTGCAACGCGACACACAACGCCGTTGCGGCCCAAAGCCAGGGGTTTGTAAACAACCCGGATGAGAATGCCGAACGTGTGTTGGATCGCGTGTTGAACGCATGAAACACCTGCGCAAGGGCGAGTGTCATGAAAGCAATCGTGACAGCGTGACGAAGGCCCACTCCCTCCGAGCCGTACCACCGCATGCCGATTGCGAATGCGGTCAGCGTACACATTCCTATCAGCAGTCCTTGCCAGACGATCAGCCAGCCAAACCGTGGCGTCATCAGCGGCTCTTTCGGGTCACGGGGAGGATTGTTCATGACGTCAGGTGCCGAGGGCTCCAGCGCAAGCGCCATCGCAGGGAAGATATCGGTAACAAGGTTCAGCCAGAGGATCTGCATCACGCCGAGCGGCAACGGCCAACCCAGCATGATTGCTGCAAAGACCGTCACGATCTCCGCAAGGTTGCACGAAAACAGATACTGAATGAAGCGCAGGATATTGTGGACGATGATCCGTCCCTGCTCGATGGCGGCGACGATGGTGGCAAAGTTGTCATCCATGATGACGATATCGGCGGAATCCTTGGCAATTTCGGTGCCGCGTATGCCCATGGCGATGCCGATGTCAGCCTTGCGCAATGCGGGAGCGTCGTTGACGCCGTCGCCCGTCATCGCAACAACATGTCCCTGCTTTTGCAATGCTCCGACGATCTGCAACTTGTGCTCAGGTGACACACGGGCGAACACCGATGCCCCGGCAACCACCTTGTCCCAACCATCTTCGTCGAGATCCGTGAGTTCGCTCGCGTGCACGCTGCGCAGCGGCATGCCATCTGCATCGGTATCGAGCCCAAGTTGCCGAGCGATCTCGACTGCCGTAGCCTGCTGGTCCCCCGTGATCATGATGGCCCGGATGCCGGCTTTTCGGCATAATGCGATCGTATCGCGGGCTTCATCGCGCAATGGATCAATCATCCCGACGAAGCCGACAAAGGTTAGCCCGCGCAGAAGGTCGGCATCCACGTAGTTCTTCGGTAGCGCACGATAGGCGAGGCCGAGGACACGCAGCGCATCTGCCGCCATCGCCTCATTGGTCGCTTGCGCTTCCTCAAGCATCGCGGGCGAGATCGGTTGAACGCCGTCGGCCTCTTGAAACGACACGCAAGCATCGAGCACTGCGGCTGGCGCACCTTTCACAAAGGCAAGTGCGGAGCCATCCGGCGCCCTGTGGACCGTGACCATCTGCTTCGTCTCGCTGTTGAATGGAAGCTCCCGTACACGCGGATACGCACGTTCAAGCTCCGCCATTTCGAAGCCGGCCTTCTGGGCAGCGACAATCAGGGCGGCTTCGGTCGGATCACCCAGAACCTTGGTCTCGCCGGCAGTTTCCGTGACGTTCGCATCGTTGCACAACGCGCCGATCCTCAATGCGAGGCGCAGCGGCTCCTCATCGTTTGATGGAACTCCGAAATCGATCTTTTGCCCCTCAACCTGAAAATCACCGCCTTGCGCATAGCCCACTCCGGTGACCTCGATCCGGCGGGATGCGATGTCATAGCCCCGCACTGTCATTTCGTTCTTCGTGAGCGTCCCTGTCTTGTCCGTGCAAATCACTGTCGTAGAGCCAAGCGCCTCGACTGCGGGCAGCCGGCGGACCAGTGCATTCATGCGGGCCATGCGCTGCATCCCGACCGCAAGTGTCATCGTAGTGACCGCCAGCAGACCCTCCGGCACCGCGGCGATGGCAAGTGAAATGCCGACTTCGACCATGAACAGCAGTTCGATGCCACGCAGCCAGCCGACAAAGACAATCACGATGCACAGACCAAGCACGATGATGAGCAGCACACGGCTCAGTTCCGCCAGTTTGGCCTCCAGCGGCGTACCGTGTTCACCCACGCCATCAATGAGCACGCCGATCTTGCCGATCTCGGTTTTGGGTCCGGTCGCTGTCACAATGAGCCGAGCCCGCCCCGCACTGACCGCGGTGCCCATGTGCACCATGCTGACCCGGTCGCCGAGCGGGGCGTCGCGATCAGCAACGGCATCGGCAGATTTTGTGACTGGCAGGGACTCGCCGGTGAGCGCCGCCTCGTCGATCTGAAGCTGCGCCTGCTCCATGATCCTGCCGTCGGCCGGCACACGGTCACCCGCAGCAAGCAGAAGGATGTCGCCGGGCACAATGTCTTCGGAGGCAATCTCGTGTTCGCTCCCGTCGCGGACCACACGGGCAACCGACACCCTCTGCTTGTTCAGGTCCGCAAGGGCGCTGGCTGCCTTCCATTCGGTCACGAAACCGATCAACGCGTTGAGCACAATGACCACGAGGATTGCGATTGCCTCGACCTGTTCACCGAGCGCCAGTGCCACGCAGGCTGCCGCAACCAACAGCCCGACCATGAGGCTCTGGAACTGATAGGCAATAATGGACAAGAGCGAGCGCTTTTTCGCTTTTGCGAGCGCATTGCGACCATGAAGTTTCAGCCGCCGGACAGCTTCCTCCCGAGGGAGGCCTGCTTGCTCATTTGTGTGCAAGCTGCTCGCGACCTCTTCGACGGATGCAGCGTGCCACGTTTTTCCAATGTCCAATAGGAAGTTCCTCCGTTGAAGCTCTCAGGAGCGTGGCCGGACAGCCTGCAGCAATCCGGTCGTTTTGCTTGGCGAAGAGACCTGTTCCCTTTCCCTGCAAACCGAGACCTTCACTTCGGCTGGATCTGCGTGCCATGAGGATGTTCCTCGCTTGGCGTGTGGGTCGTGAGGCCGGGGGAGGTTGGCAGGCTTGCGCCGTTGACCCCGTAGAATGCGATGTGCAGTCCCCAGTAGCTGATAGCGAACAGCGTCATCGTCGTAAGAAGTCCGGCGGGGATGCCGGCCAGTGATCGCTTCATGGCTGGAAGAAACCGGACCTGCCGGGTGTGGTCCGCAGCTATCGCCACGATGATGGCCATGATGAGCGCGTGCCCCACCAGATCGATGCGACCGAACGGATAGACGGCGGCATTGAAAATGATGAACAGCGTGATGGCCGACAGGCGGCGGATCAACGGTGTCCACAGCAGGCCGAATCCCATGGTAAATTCGGCCACGCCTGCCATGGGGATGAAGACATCGCGCGGCAGGCCAAAGGTCAGGAATGGCTTCTCGACAACGAGCGGATAGAACCAGTCGGGATAGGCGAATTTTTCGAGGCTCGACCACATGAGCGCCACCGCAACACCCCACCGCAGTGCATCGAAGCGGTACTTGCGCCACGTGGTGTTGCTGGAGGCTTCCAGCACCAAATACACCGCGACGCCGACGCCCAGCGCGAGATAATCGAGCAGATGGAAAATGTCGTAGTCCTTCAGCGCCAGCAGCCACAGGCCAATGATGCCGGCTGCGGCAAGCGGCTGAGTCCTGCGAGAGAAAATCGCGGCGGCGATCAACAATTGGGCCCAGGAGATCCACTCGTTCGGCGTCTTCAGATCAGGCGTCAGGTAAACGCCGCCGACAGCAAAGATCGCCACAAAGAAGGTGCCAATCACGACGCGGATGAAATCGTCGATCCGCTGCCAGAGTGGATCGGTGATACTGTCGAGGAACAGCAGGATGGTTTCACCGGTCGCGGACTTTTCCACTGCACGTGCCAGCAGGAAAAAGGCGAGCACCAGTCCAAGACCGGACCAGAACCAGATGTTCGTGAGCGTCATCATCAGTGGTTGGGGTGCCGCGCCAACGATGTAGGGTGCGAACCATTTGACGTGGGCCTGAGCCTGTGCGGACCAGAGCGCAAAGAAAATGAGTAACATTGCACAACACAGACAGAACGCCCGGATGTCTTTCAGGAAGCCCATCGCACCGCGCGGGTCATGCTGTCTTCTTTTCCGAAACATCGGGTGGTCCTTTCAGAACACCCCGGCGAGGCGGCGATGGATCGGGGACCGGAGCTCGAAACTGCCCCGGAGCGTTGCCGGGGATGACTTTCGTGCCCGCCTCTCCAGCGAGGATCGCCAAGGCGTCTTCGAGACGCCCGATGCCCGCTGTGCGGCCTTCTACGCCGGCAAAGAGTTTCGCCGCTTCGATCTTCGGCCCCATCGACCCTTTGGCGAAATCATTCGCATTCAGAATCCCAGCGCCGATGCGAGCGATTGCGCGCGCATCCGGCGTGCCGAAATCGACATAGACCGCATCGACATCCGTCAGCAGCAACAGCATATCCGCCTTCAAATGCGCGGCCAGAAGGCCGCTGGCGCGGTCCTTGTCGATCACGGCCTCCACGCCGATGAGGCTGCCGTCTTTTTGCGCAACAACGGGGATGCCGCCGCCGCCGGTGCAGATCACGATAACGCCGCGCTCCACGAGCATTTCGATGACGCGCAACTCGAAGATCTCGAGTGGGACGGGTGATGGGACAACGCGCCGCCACCTGTCGCCCTCAGGAGCAAACCTCCAGCCGCGATGCGCCGTGGTGTGTTCCGCCGTCAGCCCATCGACCGTCGCCCCGATCGGCTTCGTGGGATTCTTGAAGGCCGGGTCATTCGCGTCGACGCGGACCTGCGTGAGCAAGGTCGCGATCATCGCGCTGTCGGGCAGCAGGTTGCCCAGTTCCTGCTCGATCATGTAGCCGATCATGCCTTCGGTCTGGGCACCCAGAAGATCGAGCGGGTGAATGCCATCCGGAGGTCCGGCAGCGGCTTGCAGTGCGAGAAGTCCGACCTGCGGCCCGTTGCCATGGGTCACGACGATCTGGTGCCCGGCATCAATCAGTGCGACAAGCGAAACGGCGGCATGGCGGACGTTGATCCGCTGCTGTTCCGCCGTCATTGGCTCGCCACGTTTCAGGAGAGCATTGCCACCGAGGGCCACGACGATTTTCATGGGCTTCACCCGGCAAGCGTGGCGACGAGGATCGCCTTGATGGTATGCATGCGGTTTTCGGCCTGATCGAACACGATAGAGGCAGAGGATTCGAACACCTCGTCGGTGACCTCCATGCAGTCGATGCCGAATCGCTTTCGAATATCGGCACCGACCTCGGTGTCCGCGTTATGGAAGGCGGGCAGGCAATGCATGAACTTGACGTAGGGGTTGCCGCTGGCAGACATCACCTGACCGGTGACGCGGTAGGGCGTCAGCGCTTCGATGCGCTTGGCCCAGGCGCTCTCGTCCTCGCCCATGGACAGCCAGACATCGGTGTAGATGAAGTCCGCGCCCTTCACGGCGTCGTTCACGCTCCCCGTGAGCGTCAGGCTGCCGCCGGTCGCTTTGCCTGTCGCATTGCACTGCGCGACAAAGCTGTCATCCGGCCATAGGCTGCGCGGCGACGCGATCCGCATGTCGATGCCGACCTTCGCCGCGCCAATGGCCAGCGTGTGGGCGACGTTGTCTCTTCCGTCGCCCAGGAAAGCCAGCGTGCAATCCGACAGGTGCTTGTGGGTGAACTCGCGCATGGTCATGAAATCCGCGAGCACCTGCGTCGGGTGCGCCTCGTTGGTGAGGCCGTTGTAGACCGGCACACCGGCATATCTGGCGAGCTCATCGGCGATGCTCTGGCCAAAGCCGCGATACTCGATGCCATCGTACATCCGGCCCAGCACGCGGGCCGTGTCCTTCATGCTTTCCTTGTGGCCGATGTGGCTCCCGGCAGGCCCGAGATAGGTGACGTGAGCGCCCTGATCATAGGCAGCCACCTCGAAGCCCGTGCGGGTGCGGGTGGAATCCTTCTCGAAGATCAGGGCAATGTTCTTGCGCAGCAGACGCTGTTGCTCGCTGCCGGAGCGTTTGGCCATCTTCAGATCAGCGGCAAGCTGGAGCAGATAGCGGATTTCGGCGGGTGAAAGCTCTTCGAGCGTCAGCAGACTGCGTCCGCGCAGGTTCATGGGCATGGTGTTTGTCCTCGCGGTTGCATCACAACGGGTCCCGACGCACGGGGCAGGACATGCAGTGGCTGCCGCCACGCCCACGCCCAAGTTCCGAGCCGCCGATGGTGATCACCTCGACACCGGCCTTGCGCAGCAATGTGTTGGTGTAGACGTTGCGATCGTAGGCGATGACCACACCAGTCTCGATGGCCAGAAGGTTGTTGCCATCGTCCCATTGTTCGCGCTCGGCCTCGTAGGCGTCCCCGCCCGTCGCGACCACGCGCAGTTTCTCGAGGCCGAGCACCTGTTGAATTACCGTCAGAAAGGGTTCTTTCTCCTGATTGATATCGAGAGTTGCCGCAGATTTTCCAGGACGGAGCGAAAACGTCCTGATGCGGTCAACGACAGGTGGAAAGGACGTGACGAGATCGCGGTCAACGAAGGTGAAGATCGTGTCGAGATGCATGAAGGACCGATCACGCGGCATCAGCGCGGCGATGATGCGGGTTGCCGCTCCCTTGGCGAACAGCTGCAGCGTGAGGGCCGAAACCGCCTGCGGCGTCGTGCGTTCGCCCATGCCGATCAGCACAATGCCGTCCGCCAGCGGCATCACATCGCCCCCTTCGAGGGTCTGGATGCCCGGATCGGTGCCCGCGCCACTGCTCCACGTCTCGAAGGTAGCCTGCGCAAAGCGTGGATGAAAGCGGTACACCGCCGAGACATTTGCCGCTTCCGGTCTCCGCGCGGGCCAATACATCCCGTTGACCGAGACGCCACCGTAGATCCAGCAGGACGTGTCGCGGGTAAACAACTGGTTGGGCAAGGGTGGTAGGATGAAGTCCTGCGGTTCCATTGCCATGCCGCCAAGACCGGTCGGCTCGAACGGGAGTTCAGCGCGCGCGATGCCGCCGATCAGGAACCGCCCAAGGTCCGGCGCGGGCATCGCATCAAGCCATCCGCGCAGTTCGCCAACCATGTCGCCGCCGACCGATGCAGCGTTGATGCGCTGATCGAGCAACCATCCGCGCGCTTCTGGAATTGCCAGCGTCTCTGCCAGCATCGTGCCGAAATCGAGCACTGTGACGGCGCGTTCGCGCAATGCATCCACAAACGCGTCATGTTCCTGCCGCGCCTTCTTGACCCACAAAACGTCGTCAAACAGCAATGCCTTGCAATTATCTGGCGTCAGCCGCTGCAGGCTCAGGTCGGGGCGATGCACCATGACCTCGCGGAGCCGCCCGATTTCGGAATGGACACCGGGATTCTCGGTGACATCTTTTTTCAGATCAGGGTTGTGGATATTCATGGGTTGCTCCGACACGCGTTGCTTCTTCACGGGGTGACTGTCGGCAGGCTGCTGGCCAGCGGGGAAATAGCTCCGGTCCAGAGGAGCCAGGCAGCCGCGCCTGCAGCGAGCACCAGAGCAATTGCAAGCGCGCCTTCGACGAATGTGAAGGTCCTATTCCCGGTTTCCCGACGCGCCATGGCGTAGAAAACGATACCGGGGGCGTAGAGGATCGCCGCCATGAAGAGATACTTCGGGTCCGCCGCATAGACGAGCCAGATGCCGTAGGCACTTGCTACCGCACCGGCGATCAGATCGGTCGTGTTCCTGTCAGTTGGCTTGTAGCCCTCGCGGGTGACCGCCAGCTTGAGTGCATAGGCACCAGAGAAAGCGTAGGGCACCAGAATTGCAACCGATGCGATCGAGAACAGCGCCTGATAGGTGCTGGTTGCAAAATAGGTGATGACCAGAAACACCTGAACCAAACCGTTCGTGATCCAGAGTGACGTGGCAGGCGAACCCTTTGTGTTCTCGCCAGCGAAGAAACGAGGCATGGTCCCGTCCTTCGCGGCGACATAGGGCACTTCGGCAGCCAGCAATGTCCAGCTCAGGAAAGCGCCCAGCACCGAGACAACAAGTGCGACATTGATAACGATCGCCCCCCATGGCCCGACGACCTTTTCAAGAACACCGGCCATGGATGGGTTTTTCATCGCAGCCAGTTCTGGCTGGTTGACGATGCCGAGCGACAGCAACGAGACCAGCGCATACATCGCCAGGCAGGCGGCAAATCCCAGCATGGTGGCGGCTCCGATGTCCTGCCTGCGTTGGGCGCGGGACGAATAGACGCTCGCACCTTCGATGCCGATGAACACCCACAGCGTCACCAGCATGGTGCTCTTCACCTGCGCCATGATCGAGCCGAGGTTCGTGTTCTGGGTTCCGGAGAAATCCAGCGAGAACACATCGACCCTGAAGGCAACAACCGAGATGCCAATGAACAGGACAATGGGCGCGATCTTGGCAACAGTGGCAATCAGGTTGATGAACGCCGCCTGCTGAATACCGGAGAGCACAAGCGCATGGATGAGCCACAGCACAACGGATGCGCCGACGATGGCCTGCCAGGTGTTGCCCTCGCCGAACGCTGGCAGAAAATACGACAGGGCGCTGAACATGACGACAAGGTACGACACGTTGCCGACCCACGCGGATATCCAGTAGCCCCAGGCGCTGTTGAAGCCGATGAACGGGCCAAATCCAGCCTTGGCATAGGCATAGGGCCCTGCGTTCAGGTCCGGTTTTCGCCGTGACAGGCCCTGATACACCAGCGCCAGCGCCAGAATGCCGATACCGGTGATGCCCCAGCCGATCAGGATCGCCAGCGGGCCAGCGCCCGCCGCCATGTTCTGCGGCAGGCTGAACACGCCGGAACCCACCATCGAGCCGATGACCATCGCCGTGAGCGCGCCAAGCCGCAGCTTGCGCGAGGCATCGGTGCCTGAGGCGGGGATGTTCAATGTGTCGGGCGCAGCCATTGTCATGCGCTCAGCTTCTCGCCGCCAGCGACACCGCAAAAGGCAGTGACAATCGCGGTCGCTGCATCACGGGAACGCTCTCGCTACGGCTTGATACCGTCACCGCGATCCGGCGCTCGGTAGGCTTGCCGTCAAACGTCTCGGTGTCCCGCTTCGCATCGGCACGCGTCTTGTGCACGATACCGTCGCGGTGATTGGGCGGGGCGTAGAGCGTGTAGAGCTTCAACGAAGCGTCGCCGGTGTTGATGATGTTGTGCCGCGTCCCGGCGGGCACGAGCACCGCAAATCCGGCATGGATGGATGTGTGCACATCGTCGAGCACAGCTTCGCCGTTGCCTTCCTCGACACGGAAGAACTGGTCGAGCTGATGCTCCTCCATGCCGATATCCTCGCCGGGCTTGAGGGACATCACGACAAGCTGGATGTTCTGCGCGGTGTAGAGGACCTTCCGGAAGTTCCGGTTCTCGATCGCTGCAGCCTCGATGTCTTTCACGTAACCCATCATGGGATATGTCCCTTGCTGAATGTCGCTGGCTGGTCGGCGGGTGTCGTGTTGACTCAATTCGGGGCGCGACAGGTTTGAAGATCGCATTTCGTCTGTGCGCCAACAGAAGGCACCTGACGTTTGCCCGGAAGGTTCGGAATCTACCCAGACAGACGCAGCGGCGCGAAGAAGCGGCGATGGTTGCGGATCGATCATCCAGATTGGGTAGATTCCGAACCTGACCGGTCGATCCGCATTGCCCGTAGTTTGAGGCGGCGCGTTGGCGTGCGCACCCGCCGGATCTGCGTCTGCATCGACGCTGCCGATGTCCCGCGCACGAACGTCCCTGTCGTATCAATCGAACGCTCGTGCCTCCTTGCAACCCAACGCTACAGATTGGAAATCATCATGTCTGACGACAACCCATTGAAATCCGCCGTTCTTGCCGAACTGAAGTGGGAGCCGAGCGTCGAAGCTTCCCATATCGGCGTCACCGCCAAAGACGGCATCGTCACTCTGATGGGCCATGTTGGATCCTTCGCCGAAAAGTACGCGGCAGAGGCTGCTGCTGGCCGCGTGAAGGGCATCAAGGCTATCGCTGAGGAAGTCGAGGTTCGACTTCCCTACAGCATCAAGCACGATGACGAGGCCATCGCGACGGCTGCCGTTGGCCGCCTGGCCTGGAACAGCTCCGTCCCGAAAGATGCGGTCAAGGTGAGGGTCGAGAAGGGCTGGGTCACCCCGTCGGGTACTGTCGAATGGAACTACCAGAAGACGTCGGCGGCACATGACATCCGCTACCTGTCCGGCGTCGTCGGTGTGTCCAACGAGATCAGGATCAAGCCCCACGCGAACGCGGCCAACATCAGCGACGACATCAACCAGGCGCTGCACCGTTCATGGTTCTTCGATGAACCACAGACGGTGTTCGTATCGGCCGATGGCGGCAAGGTGAAGCTGACCGGCACCGTCGACAGCTGGTTTGATCGCCAGACCGCGGCGGATACCGCCTGGGCGGCACCTGGTGCGACATCCGTGGAGAACGACATCCGCGTCAGCTGATCCATCACTCTCAAACGTCTGCCGCCGACTGGCTTCAGGCCGTCGGCGGACTTTCTCGTATGTGTCGGGAGATAACATGAAACCACTCAATACCTGGGCACTGATCGCCGACGGCGCGCACGCGCGCATTCTCGAAAACAACGGTTCCGTTCATGGGGATCCGCACCGTGGCAATCCTGCAGATTGTGGGTCCAAACATGACTGGATATCCGTCGAGGGCCTGATTTTTCACAGCGATCACTCTGCAACCCACGAACTCGTCACGGATCGTCAGGGGCGCGGCTTCAGTTCAACGGGTTCGCGCCGCTCCGCAATGGAGGCCATGACCGATCCGCACCGGGCCCTGAAAACGAAGTTCGCCAACCACCTTGCGGACATGCTGGCGGAGAAGTTTCAGGCGGGCGCTTACCATCGTCTCATCATCGCGGCACCGCCCGCGACCCTTGGTGATTTGCGCAAGGCGATATCGGACAAGGTGCGTGCGACCGTCGTCGCGGAATTCGCCCATGACCTTACCAAAATCCCCAACCACGAGATTGCCAGCCACCTCAAGCCGGTTCCGGTCTGATGGGCAAAACCGTCGTTCTCAATGAAAAACTGCAGAACGAGAATGCGGTCAGGGCATCGTGTAGGGATGACCGGAGCGACTGAACCCGATTATTACCGTCTGGACGGAGACTTCCGAACTGACCAGGCGCTCGCGTCGCAGGCGAGACAGGACAGTCTTCCGCAGGATACTGCCCAACAACGCAGCTTCGGGGTCATCGTCGAATTGACCATGCCGTTCGATTCCAAGCTGCCACAGGGTATCGGTCGCATCGGAAGCGAGCTGTTCAAGACAATCCGCCGCAAGATCCATCAGGTCGACATGCCGGTGGGCCGCATAAGCGCGGAGTTCATCGGCGATGGCAGGATCGATTCTGCGCAGCAAGGCGCTGGCCGAACCATGTTGCGACCTGAGAGCCGGGATCAGATCCCGCAACCGCATGGGATCCTGATTGCTCATGCCTTTCGTCCCGTCCGTTAAACGATCACCGCGGATCACGGCGCTGGCTTCGTGATGGCGTCGTTCGTGGACATCGCTGCAGCGCCAATCGCGACCCAACACACCCCGGCGAAGATCAGATCAACGCTCAGGAAGACGCCAAGGATGTAAAGGCTCGACACCGGCCATTGCGCCAGGACCATGATGCCGAGCAACAGTGTGACCGCGGCGGACAGTGCCATCCACCACCATCGGCTATCGGAGCGCATCTGAAACGCCAGAAAGAGGCGCACGACGCCGGCACCGGCGAGCGCTGCTCCCAGCAGCAGCGTCAGGACTCCTGCCGCGAGCAATGGATTGAAGAACGCAAACAGCCCCGCGCCGACATAGAGGGTTCCAAGCAGCATCCAGGTCAGCTTCCTGCGTTGTGACCTTGACTGCAGCCCGAGCGTGATCTCCGCCACGCCAGCCATCACCATCGTAATCGCGACGAAGTAGACCGACACAATCGTGGCCGTCACGACGCTGGCGAAGGCGAGGCCTCCCAGCAAGATGAGCAGAACGCCGAAGACAAGCAGCCAGATCGGCTTGATCGGAAGGGCCGCCTTCAGGCTGTCAGACGACAGCGGCATATCCGCAGGAATGTTCGTCGTGGCATCCATCATCAATCCTCCCGTTTGTCAGCTGAACTCATCATTTGAAGAGCCTTCCGCCATCAGTCGTCTGGCATTGCGGATATGCCCGCTTTCAAGGCTCGTCGGGAAAAGTAGTGGCAGCGTTGGCGGCGCAGAAGGTTCGGAAACTACCCAAAGGCGATGATGAGGCCGCAGTCTTCCGGTTGGCGGATTCCTTGCGTGAAGGAGGCTGTTGCGACGGTGTGGGTAGATTCCGGCTCTGCCATCCCGTCGCCGTCAGCGGCTATGGGCAGGGATCGCGCCTCTACGCCACAGCCGAACCCTTCGACGATTGGACAAGGAAATTGCCGTGCCCGCTACGCCGACCTTGAATCGCAGAATTCTGCTCGATACCCGCCCGAAAGGTGCACCGACAGCCGAAAACTTCCGGCTCGACGAGCGGGACATCGTCCTGCCGTCCGCTGGGCAAGTCCTTACGCAGACTCTCTATCTCTCGCTCGACCCTTACATGCGGGGACGCATGAGCGATGCGCCGTCCTATGCGGCACCTGTCGCGATCGGAGACGTGATGGTGGGCGGGACCGTGTCGCGCGTCATCGCCTCCGAGAATGAAGCTTACGCGCCCGGAGAACTGGTGCTGAATTTCGGCGGCTGGCAGGAGTACGCGCTCTCGGACGGCAAGGGGCTGACAAAGCTCGATGCGGCGATCCTGCATCCCGCTCTCGCCCTCGGCGTACTCGGAATGCCGGGCTTCACGGCCTACATGGGCCTGCTCGACATCGGCCAGCCGAAACCGGGGGAGACGGTCGTGGTCGCCGCCGCCAGCGGAGCCGTCGGCTCGGCTGTGGGCCAGATCGCGAAGCTCAAGGGATGCCGCGCCGTGGGCATCGCGGGCGGGGCGGACAAGTGCCTCTACGTGGTCGAGGAACTGGGCTTCGACGCCTGCATCGATCACCGCGGTTCAGACATGCCCAGGCACCTCACGGCGGCCTGTCCGAAGGGGATCGACGTCTATTTCGAGAGTGTAGGCGGCACGGTGTTCGATGCCGTCATGCCGCTGTTGAACGCCAGGGCCCGCATCCCGGTCTGTGGCGTGATCTCCGCCTATAACGCCACCAGCCTGCCGCCGGGGCCTGATCGTCTGGGCATGCTGATGGGCATGATCCTGCGCAAGCGCATCACGATGCAGGGCTTTATCATCTTCGACGACTACGGCCCGCGCTTCAGTGAGTTCCAGGCGCAGATGAGCGCGTGGGTCAGGGATTGCAAGATCAAGCACCGCGAAGACATCGTGAATGGCCTCGACAATGCGCCCAAGGCCTTCATCGGGCTGCTCGAGGGCAGGAACTTCGGCAAACTGATCGTCAAGGTGGCGGAGTGAGTTCGGTCGAAATGTTTCAACGGGAGAGAGCAATGGCATATTCGCTTGCAAATACTGCGGGAGTTGTCGTGCTGGGCACGTGTTCAGCATTCCTTGCACCTGTGGCCTTGGCCGAGGAGACGATCAGGGGCGTGCCGGTGATCGAGAAACTCGACGTGGAGGCTTTGGCCCGCGGCAAGGTCCATCATTTCTGGTTCAAGGGCATGGACACGAACGTCGGGCAGCCCTGGCATGTCCCGGTCATCGTCAGTCGCGGCAAGGAGGCTGGGCCAAGACTTCTGCTCAATTCAGGCGTGCATGGCGATGAACTGAACGGCATCCGCGTTGTGCAACTGGTGATGCAGTCCATCGATCCGCAGAAGCTGAAGGGTACGGTCATCGGCATCCCGGGCCTGAACATTCCCGGCATTCTCCACGGCAATCGCAACTACATCATGTCGGATGACGGTGGCTCGTCGGCAAATCTCAATAGGGTGATGCCGGGTGACGAAGCGAAAGGCGACGCGACAACCCGCTTTGCAGGCCGCATCTGGCAAAAACTCTGGATGGGCAATGTCGACTACGTGATCGACATGCATGCGCAGACCAGAGGAACAGCCTACCCCACCTTTGTCTATGCGGACCCACGCAATGAAAAGGTGAAGATGCTTGCTGACCTGATTGCGCCTGACATCATTAAATACGACGCGGGCGAGAAAGGCAGTGTCGAGACTGAGTTCGTCCGAGCAAACATCCCGGCAGTCACTTACGAAATCGGTCGGGCCGGCGTCTGGCAGCAGGAATTGATTGATCGCAGCGTGCTGGCAGTTCACCGCGTGATGTCAGCGCTCGAAATGAGGGATAAATCCGTAGCTGTGCAATCGTCGGACTTGCCGAAAGTATTTCTCGGAAATGAGAACATATCCCTTCGTGCAACAGTAGGGGGGTTCGTTGAATACAAGGTGGCACTCCTGGATGTTGTCGTAAAGGATCAGCTTCTCGCCCGGCAAATGAATGCGTTCGGAGAGACTGTCGCGGAGTACAAGGCACCCCATGATGGCAAGGTGCTCTCTATTGGTGATGAGCCGGTGAGGGAACCGGGGGCGTTGATCGTGCGCCTCATTCGCTGGAACCCGTCCGAGGCTTGCAAACTGGGCTGCTAGCAGGTCGTTGAGGAACGATTCCGACTCCGTCATTGCGAGCGCAGCGAAGCAATCCAGTGCGACATTTCTCGCAAAATCAGACATTTCCCCTTCGTTCTGCGCCGTTCTCTGGATTGCTTCGTCGCTATCGCTCCTCGCAATGACGATGCTGGAGTTTTCTCAACGAACTGCTAGAGTTGTCTCAATTCAACTTGGACAACGCGCCCGTCGACGACCTCAATGATCCTGTCGCAGCGTTTCGCCAGATCGAGGTTGTGGGTCACGGTCAGGAATGTCGTGCCGCTCTCCACATTCACCTTGCGCATCAGCGCAAAGACCGTGTCCGTCGAGACAGTGTCGAGGTTGCCCGTTGGTTCGTCGGTCAGGATCAGCGACGGGTTCATCGCCAGCCCGCGCGCGATGGCCACCCGCTGTTGCTGTCCGCCGGAGATGTTGGTGGCGAGATTGTCTTCGACCTTTTCCAGATCCATTGCGGCCAGAAGATCTTGGGCACGAACCCAAATGGCGGCGATCGGAAACTTCTGATCCACCAGGATCGGCATCATCACGCTCTCGAGGGCGGTAAAGTCAGGGATATATGCCGCGACCGCATTCTGAGCTGGGCGAGTCGTACGAGGACGGTTTTCGCCTCGGGGAGTACGTGCTTCGGCAAAATGCATTCGTTTCCATCCGAGATGACGAAGGCATCATGCAGGCGTACAGGGTCACGGGTGTGAAGCCGACGGGCGAAGTCCTGAAATAGTCTTCATGTGATCGAAGCGCTGTCGCTGTCGATATTGATGATGCCCGACTGTGGTTCGCTACCGCCAAGGGCCCGCAATGCGTTCAGGATGACGGCCACGTCGATCGCCTCCTGCGCGAGTGCGCCGGCCAACGGTGGCAGATATCCAAGCGCGGCCAACACCATACCCGCGGACGACAACCCCAGCCCGACGACGACGCTTTGCAAAGCGATAGTGCGTGTGTGCCGCGCGATCTCCATGGCCTCGCTGAGCCGACCGATCCGGTCCACCAGCAAGACAATGTCGGCCGCCTCGGCCGCAGCTGCGGCACCGCGCGCTCCCATGGCCACGCCGATGTCGGCAGCAGCCAGAGCCGGGGCGTCATTGATCCCGTCGCCGACCATCATTGTTGGCGCTCTCTTCTTGGCCTTCGCGACGGCATCGATCTTCTGCTGCGGCGTCGCCTGAGCAATCACATCGTCCACGCCGAGGCGTTTGCCGATCTCGCGTGCAACCACGGCCTGATCTCCAGTGATTAGGATCACATTCGAAACGCCACTGGCCCGGAGGGCTGCAATTGTCGCGACCGCATCATTGCGAATGCTGTCGACGAAGACGACAAGCCCGGCAGGTACGCCTTTGATCGCAATGCCAAGGACGGTTGCGCCTGCCGGAAGCTCGCCAGCGGGAGCAGACGTCGCCCCAACGCTTGCCGCGACGAAGTCAGGGCGGCCAATCACAACCGGAACGCCAGCGATGAATCCTTTGACGCCATCACCGGCAATCTCTTCAGCGCCTGTTGGCGGCATCAATGCGATGCCACGCTTGCGCGCCTCCGCAACCAACGCCTGCGATATTGTGTGCTGCGATGACTGCGCCAACGAAGCCGCAGTGGCTAGCAAGTCAGCTTCCGCAATACCGTCGGTTGGGGCGACTGTCGCGACTTTCGGATAGCCATCTGTGACGGTTCCCGTCTTGTCGAACATCACCGTGCGGATTCGTGGCAGGATCTCGAGGACGCGCGCCGACTTGAACAGCAGCCCGCGTTTCGCGGCCCGCGACATGCCGGCGACGATCGCGACCGGGACAGCGAGGATAAGCGGGCAAGGGGTGGCCACCACCAGGACGGCGACGGCTCGCGAAGCTTCTCCGGTCAAAAGCCACGCGCTGCCAGCAACGGCTACCGTCACCGCGAGAAAGCCCAACGCATACTGGTCGGCGAGACGCGCGACAGGCGCTTTCGAAAACCGCGCCGCATCAACGAGCCGCACCACCGCGGCATATGTGCTGTTGGCTGCGGTGTGAGAGAGCACCAGATCGAACGGCGCTCCCGCATTCGCGACACCACTTGACACTGCCTCGCCGATATTGCGGCGCACAGGCATCGGCTCACCAGTCATGGATGACTCGTCGAGCAGCGCCGCGCCGCCGTGCACAAGTCCATCGGCAGGGACAATCTCGCTGGCGCGCACGAGCAGTCTATCCCCCGGGACAAGCTGTTCGATCGGCGTCTCAGCCAAACCTTTTCCGCGGTAGACCTGCGCAGTGCGCGCTACACGACCCAGCAACGCGGTCATCTCGCGTTGGGCGCGACCCTGAGCATAGTCTTCGAGCAACTGCCCGCCGGTGTACATCAAAGCGACCACGACGCCGGCCATCGCTTCGTTGGCCAGCAACGCTGCGGACATCGAGAGCGCCGCGATGATATCGAGCCCGAATTCACCGCGAGACAGACTGCGGGCGATGCTGACCAACAGGGCGACAAGAACCGGAATGATGCCGGCAGCGAAAGCCCAGTCGGCAATGTCACCTCGGTTCACCGCCATCGCCGCCAGCCCGAAGGCCAGCGCCGTGGCCGGCACCACCGCAAGCGCGACCCTGCGACCACGCGACGTCATCCATCCTCCTGCGGTAGGCAGTGCCACGCGATCATTGCGGTTGACATCGAATGGCTGCTTCGCTGGCACCGGGCTGGAGGTCAGGTCTGGCAAGTTGGCCTCCATTTGATGGCCGGTTTCACGGGAATGTCCGGTTTGCGCTAGTGAGCATTGCTTCCGAAGGTTCAGTGTCCTTGCAGATCAGCAGGACCATGGCAAAGAGCAGCAACACGCCTGTCACCAACGCATAGGGTCGCCCCGTGGCGGCGTTTGGAACGATGCCGAGAATGCCAGCCCAGGCGTTGAGCGATGTGTGAAGGACCAGCGCGGGGAGCACACTTCCCCGCGTGCGTACAAAGAGCCAGCCAAAGATAACCGAGCCGGCCACGATGTTGACCATGAACAGCGGCATCGACATCGCGGATTGCGCCGTACCAACCATGAAGAACAGCGGCAGATGCCAGAGGCCCCAGACAATGCCGATCACCAGGCTGGCGGCACGCCAACCCCACCTGTCAGTGAGCGCAGGCATCGCATAGCCGCGCCAGCCGAATTCCTCACCGAGAGGTCCTCCGACGACGAGCACAAGTCCAAAGTTCAGGATCGCGAGCGGAATGTGATCCATGGCGGCTGAAACAAGGACATCGCCACCCAACAGGGCATGGATTGCCAGGGCTATCGCCATTAGGACTGGAGGACATACAAACGCCAAGGCAAACGATTGCCAGCCCACGCGCCAGTTCAGACACCGCGTCAACCAGCTTCGAAACTCCGGGCGCGTGCTGCAGAAGGCAACGACGACAAGCCCTGCAATGCTCGGCCCGAAGCTGGACACCATTGCCAGAATTGCGCCTGTGACGTGGAACTCGGCCTTGACCTCTACCGCCGCAATTCCAATCGCCCAGGAGAAAATGAATGCGATCGCAAGAAACGTGGCCATAGCGGCGGCTGTCGTCGCGCGCCCGTTCATCATCGACGCCTTGCTTTGCGGTTCGGGGACCAGGCTGTCGGCCGTCGCCCGTCTGGTCATGTCGGCACCATCGCAAGTGACGCAATGGGCTTTCTGATTGTCCGGGTCGTGGTCTTCATCCCGCCATGACCGCGTCAACCGGTCTGCGCGCCGAAAACGGGAGCTCCGGCCCATAGCCAAAGCGCAATACAATGTCTGGCCGGCGTCCCGGCAATCCAACCAGCGCAGCTAATTCCGGTCGAAGGCCTGCGACTTCGACTGGCTGATTGATGAAGGCGTGCTTCATGCCCATCGCGGTGGCGGCAAGCGCGAACCGTTGGCATGCTCGCCCGGCGAGAACCCAATGCTCGGGATCATTCTTCTGCCCGACAAAAACGGCGATGCCGGCCGATGAGGCGATCTGGCGGGCATACTTGTCGTTTTCCGCCCCTTTCTCGAACGTCAGGTCGAACATGATTGGCCCAAGCCATTCCGGAAGCATTGGGTTGCCGCTTGCGGCGCTGAACAATCCATCTCCGGTTTGCGTTGCGCGTCGAGGGCTGAAACGCAGCCATGCTTTGAGTTCGCTCACGAATGCGGGGTCCCCCATCTGCGCAGTGTTGCCGGCGATAACGAGATCGCGGATGCGATCCATTCGGGGTCGATCCGAAATCAGTACAAGATCGACCCATGGCACGGTGGCGGCTAGCGCAAGCTTCCCCAGATCGGCAGCGCCGACTGACCCGCCATCGAAATCGCCGCGCGTTGATTGCCGTTTCACAATTGCGTCGAACAGCGCCGCTTCTCCGGAGGGTCCTGATCCGAATGCGAAAATCACTCTCCCGCCATTTGCCGGATCGAAGGTCAGCTCACCCGGCTTTCCCCGCATCCCCGCTGCAATGGAAAGGTTCTCAGCCGCACACCCCAGGCTTGCAAACAGATGGTGATTGTCGGGATCAACCGCTGTGAGATGCCGCGCGAAGTCAGGGAGAATATCGATCCCTCGCTCCTTGATCGCGAAGCGCCACGGTTGCGTATTGTGGCTGTTGGCTGCCAAGGTTGCGTAGCGGATGAGATCGCGTGCCTCCGGCACGTCTTTCAGCATTGATCGCGTTGCTGCAGTTGCTGAGACAAAGTCTGCCATGGAGCCCATCTCGCGTATGGCAACGAAGGCTGTGCCAAGCCCTGCCAATGCTGCACCGCCGCTGCCAAGGAGAATTGTTCGCCTGTCAACCATGCATGACCGCCGCTTTCCCCAACAACTGTCACGTTCTCGTCGCGGGAAGCTCCCTGTAGCAGCTTGCAGATTGGAGGATCAGGTTCGGGATGTACCCATTCCAGACTTGAAGCAGTCGAACGAACCCACTTTTTTCAAGGTTGGAGCCTTTAACGTGATGCTATCGCCGCGGCTGCCTTTGTGTCGTTTCCGACGCTTCGCAAGTTAAACATCTAGCGGGCCAAAGCACGTGCAACCTGAACGACCGTGAGCGGGTGGTGCTCTCCGAAATACATGGGCGGCACCTCCAGCGACGGCTGGACGAAATGCTTCACCGCATGGATCGCGCCCCGCACGCTGTACTCTGTGGTATAGACAATGCAGTCGGGGATCTCGACGAACTGCCCGAGGAATGCGAAGTTCATTGAGCCCGCCGGTATCACTGCCGGTCTGTCGCCCTCGGCTCTGCCCAGAAACTGGCTGGTGCTGTAGGGCAGCAAGCAGGGGATGCAGGTGGAGGTATCGAGCATCTCGGCCTTCTCTCCGTCATCGTGATCGAACTGCAGATGACCCAGCAACTCTTCCAGGATCTCGCGGCCCGTGCATTCGGTCATGGTCTTCTTGACGAACTTGCCGACGTGCTCGCAGCCCAGCGCGGTCACCCAGATGACGCAGGTGTCGCGCGGCTGGTCTGGGAACAAGGGCTGACGGTAGGTGTGGAGGTGCAGGATCCACGGCGAAGCCGTGAGGGGCAGCGGGCTCTGGCGACCCATCTGGCGCTCCACCAACCACTCGAACTTGCGTTGGAATAGCCCACCGCGAAAGGTGACGGTGAACGTCATCATTGTGGACTTCGACACGTCGCGCAGGAACCGGTCGGGGCGACCGAAGCCGGGCTGCTTGGCAGCAATGTTCTTCCATAGCGTCCACGCACCGCCCAGGTTCTCGCCGTCGACCGCGGGTCTGTCTACCGGGCGATCATGGGCGCCAAACGATGCGTTGCTGACGATTGAGCCGATGGTCAGGAAGACGAGGTCGGCGTCGCTTACCGAAATGGAGGGCTTGGGCTCACCACTCCCCGTTTCAAGGTGGATGCGCTCGATCCACCTGTGTTCGGCGCCGGGCTCAGCCCTGAAATCGACATCCGAGATCCGGGTGTCGAAATGCACATTCACGCCCTTCTTCTGCATGAAGCGCAGGGCAGGCAGGACGAACGAGTGGAAGTTGGTGTAGCGGGTGCGCTCAAGCGCGACCATCGTATCCATGTTCGGCATCTCATGAAAGAAGAGGTGCATGTAGCGCTTCATCTCAACGGCCGAATGCCACGGCTGGAAGGCAAACATCGCCCGCCACATGTACCAGTAATTGCTGGTGAAGAACGTCTCTCCGAAGATGTCCGTGATCTTTGCGCCGTCGGCAATCAGGGACTCGGGTGTGGCCATCAGTTTGGCCATTTTCAATTTTGCAGCCGTGTCCAGACCCAGTTTATGCCCGGTATCCTTCTCACCGTTTGCATGCATCAGGCGAACGACCGTGTGAACCCTGCATTCTTCACGGTTCTTCTGATGGTCCTGCAAACACGATTCATCGTCGTTGTACGGAATGATGGACCACAGTTCTTTGGTGCACGGGTACGCCTTGTCTTCGAACTCGCGACTGCCTTGCATGAAGTAGGCCGGCTGGCCGTCGACCATCACCTCGGATGCATCACAGCTCCCGCCCACGAGCTGCTTGTCACCCATTTGCTCGAAGATGTGGATGTCTGATGGATCGAAATCTGCCTTCTGGATGAGATACATCGCAGCCGCAATGGAGCCCAGACCAAGGCCATTGAGATAGACAGCAGCGGAAGAGCTATCTGCGTTTTTCATGTGAATGTGCCTATCCATTTTGGAATTAGATCTGCAATCATCGCTATCGAGGGGATCAACTCATCGATCTCCGACTATCCCGAACTCGCGCAGCAGTACGCCGATCTGGGTTTTGTCGAGCTTCTTCATCAGCAGGGAATGCAGGAACGCGGGCCCCGGAATGTCGATCTCCTTGCCGTCGCGCAGACGGCCGGCTGCGGCCAGGAGCTTCCGGATGTCGTAGGTTGAGTTGAACACCTCTGGCACGCCGCGCTCGACGCCGAGCAACGTGTAGACGGCCTCCATGGGTGTTCGCACGGAGTACTCGGTGGTGAAGATGCAATCGCGCTCCTTGGATTCCGCGAACTGACCGATGAAAGCGAAGTTGACCGCTCCCGCAGGCACAACATCGGGCCGGTCTCCGGCCTGGCGCGGCATGAAGAACGCGGTGACGTACGGCATCATCACTGGAACGGTATTCGCGCCGGTTGCGGCCAGTTCGGGGATGTCCCCGACCGGCACGCCCATGTGGTAAAGCCATTCCTGGGTGATTTCTTCGCCAGTACAGTCCTGCATTGGCTTCTTCACGTAGTCGCCGGGTTTCTCGACGAACAACCCATAGACCCAGACCACGATCTGGTCCCTGGGCTGCGCTTTGAAATGCGGTTGCCGGTTGACCGTCCAGCTGAGCAGCCAGGAAGAGTCCTTCACCGTCACGATCCCGCCGGTGACCACCTTGCCGTTGAACGGGTCGCGCTTGGCGATCGTCTGGATGTACTTCGGGATCCGCTCGTCGAGCGTGGTGACGGTCGCTGATTCCCATTTGGTCTGGGGAATATGCGCGCCGAACACATCCGGGCGGCCGAATGCTGGATCCTTCGCGGCGATGCGCCGCCAGAAATCCCAGGCCGGTGCAGGCCCTTCGTCGAGTTTTGCGGCTGTCTGGTGGTCGCCGTTGTCAGAATTCTCGGTCAGCGATCCGATGGTCATGAAGACCAGGTCATCGGCACCAAGATCGACCCCGCCTTCTTCGCCGTTTCGGCGCCAGTGGATGCGTGTCGCCTGCTTGCGTTCGGGTACGATGCTGAAATCGACGTCAGTGACCTCGGTGTCGTACTGGAACACCACCCCGTGGTCCTGCAGCCACTTGACGAGCGGCAGCACCAGCGATTCATACTGGTTGTACTTGGTGAATTTCAGCGTTGAGAAGTCTGGGAGCCCTGAAATCTGGTGGATGAAGCGGTGCAGGTAGAGTTTCATTTCCAGCGCCGAGTGCCACTCCTCGAACGCAAACATCGTGCGCCAGTACAGCCAGAAATTACTGCTCAGAAACTCCTCGCCAAACACCTCGTCGATGCGTTTGTTTTCCATCTCCTGGCGGGTTGCCAGAAAGAGATGGATGATTTCCTTCTGCGCCGCCTCACTGAGGGTGAACAGGCCATCGGTATGGGCATCTTCGCCGCAGTTTACCGTGGCGCGCTGCAATGAGAAATTCGGATCATCCTTGTTGAGCCAATAGAACTCGTCGAGCACACTGGCACCGTCAATCTCAAGTGACGGTATCGAGCGATACAGGTCCCACAGACATTCGAAGTTGCTTTCCATCTCGCGTCCGCCGCGGATCACGAAGCCTTCCTTCGGCTCCCTGATGCCGTCCAGCGCACCACCGGGCAACTGTTGCTGCTCCAGAATGGTGATCCGCTTGCCAGCCATGTGGCCGTCGCGGATGAGGAAGGCCGCGCCCGCCAGCGACGCCATTCCCGAGCCGACAAACCAGGCCGTTCTGGACTCTACGCCCTGTGGTTTGCGCGGGCGGGCGAAGGCCTCGTAGTTTCCACTGCTGTAGTACATGCGGTTTCCCCTGTTCAATCGGCGGGTTGCGAGAGCCTGTGGTGCGGCTATGACCTGCGTTCTGCAGAGCAACGCACGCCGAAAGGCCGTATGGTTCTCATGCGCTGGCGTAGCGTTTTCCGAAGGGACATGCCTGCCAGCCACCGCTGCGCTTCGCCGCCGAGACGAGATAGGCACCCCGCCGCGCGGCCATGATCTGGTCGTCCGGCGAGATCTCGATGCCGTCCGTCACCTTTGTCGGGTCATGCATCATCAGTGGGTCGCCGATCTCATCAAGCGTGATCGGTCGGCTCAGCTCGAGCCTTCCGACCGTGATGCGCTCGCGCTCCTCCGGCCAGAAGGCCGAGGGGTCATCCAACGGATCGCCGTCCTGAGCCATCTGGAGGTCGAGCCTGAAGTCCACCGTCCCTTGCTTGAGGCGACGCTCCAATTCACCGAACAGGAAGTCATGTGGCTTCGCCGCCATTTCCGCTGGCGATTGCCCGGCAACGCCGGCTTCCGGCTCCCAATGGTATCGCGCCCAGCGGGCGACTCCCGCCTCATTGACGAACCGGAACGCGTGCAGCGGACGATAGCTGACTTGCGCGAAGCTGACGGGCGCGGGCCACTCCTTCAGCAATTCGGTCACCCGAGCCGCTTCCGGGTGGCTCCCCAGAAAGCCCTGGAGCTTCCCCATGTCGCGCTCACCGGTTGCCTGATCCGGCCGCGCGGCCGTGAGCAGGCCTATGACATCGTCTGGCGTCCGGACCGGGAACGCCGGCAGGGTGATCCCGATCAAATCGGTCACAGTGCCGTTGGGCAGGTAGAACCGCGTGGCCATGGCCACCGTGCCGCTGGCCGTAACCTCCGGGTCGCCGCTCGAACCAGAGAAGCGCGTGGTGACCGGCACCATGTTCCCCTGAAAATGTGCTGCACGCGACAAGGTTCTCGCAGCCGGCGTGGCTTTAAAGGTGCCCGCATAAATCTGACCGTTGGCGTGGACCGCGCGCGCACCGGGATGAAATCCGCCAAGATCCTGATAAATCAGATCTACCAGTTCGTCAGCTTTGTAGAACTGTCCGTGGATCACGGTCGACGCGGAATCGGCCTTCGGGCTGGCAGTCATGGCAGTATTTCCTCGCCAGGCTTTGGGGTCACGCAGAGGTTTGACAATGAATTATGCGAGCCTGCACGAGGAGGTTCGGATACTACTCAGGTGAATTGGCGCTACACCTCGCCGTGCCGGGTCAGCTGCGAGGCAGTGAGCTGAGATTCGATCCGAGCCTGATCTTGCTCCGGTCGCGGGCGGACAATCCTCACAGTGC
>JBOFUS010000255.1:0-2569 GCA_051652685.1 Beijerinckiaceae bacterium | reverse complement strand
TCGGTCTCGATCCGCCCCGCGCCGATCAAGTCGAGGCAATAGGGCACCGCCGGAAAAACGGCATCGAGACAGGTCTTGATCGAAGATGGACGGCCTGGCAGGTTGATGATCAGGCAATCGCCTCGCGTTCCGGCCAGTTGTCGTGAAAGGATTGCGGTCGGAACCTCACGCAGGCTAGCGGTGCGCATCATTTCGCCAAAGCCCGGCAACAGTCGATCGCAAACGGCCATCGTCGCTTCCGGCGTAACATCGCGCGGCGCTGGACCTGTGCCGCCTGTTGTCAGAACAAGTCCGCACCGATCAATATCGGCCAGTTGACGCAAGCTCTCAGAAATCTGCTCCTGATCGTCACCGACCAAGACATAATGCACGTGCCAAGGCGTCGAGATCACGCCGGTCAAATAGGTCTCGATCGCCGGTCCACCCTGATCGTCGTAGACGCCGCGAGAAGCTCGATCCGAGCAAACGACTACGCCGATTTTGAAGATGTCACTCATCTTTGCCGCCTGTCTTCGGAAGGCTGGAACCGTACTCCAGCGGCGGCATGCAGCAGGGTGGCGAGGTCATGTCCGATAGATCAAGTCCGGCAAAGGCATCAGCCGCCTGACGCCGCCGCGCGCTTTGCGGCTCGACTGGTTCGGCCACGCGCTGATCGATCGACAGGAGCACGTTTCGTTCGACAGCCGACGATAGATGCGGACCCAGATCGCGGATCAGGCCGTCGTGAATGGCATAGATCCAGCCGTGAATATTGAGCTTTTGACCCCGCGCCCAGGCGTTCTCGACAATGGGCGTTGCGGCCAGCCTGCGGACCTGCATCTCGATGTTGATCTCGCAGAGGCGATCCAAGCGGGTACCCTCATCGGGTAGAGCATCGAACACCGGACGATGCTTGCGATAGAGCATTGTCAATGGCTGGAGCCAGTGATCGAGCATGGCACCGCGCTCGTTCACCATGGCCCGTTGCACGCCGCCGCAACCATAGTGGCCACAGACGATCACGTGGCTGACCTGAAGATGATCAACCGCGTATTCCAGCACGGACAGGATGTTGAGATCGCTCGTATGAACGATATTGGCGATGTTGCGATGAACAAAGACCTCGCCCGGATCGAGGCCCAGTACGTCATTGGCCGTCACGCGGCTGTCGGAGCATCCGATCCAGAGGTAATTGGGCGTTTGCTGTTCCGCCATGCGCCGGAAATAGCTCGGATCGTCGTGGGTCTTGGCCTGCGCCCAACTCGCATTCTGATCGAAGAGATGGTCAAGCGATTTTGACATCAGTGAACCACGCCGCGGCGCGCCTTCATGCCTTCGCTGATGACCTTGAGGTCGCCTTTGGTCAGCCGAATGCGCGCAATACCCATCACCACAGCGTTCTCGAGTGCGAGATGCTGTTGTTCGGCATTTGCATAGACTTGAAGCAGTTCGCTTTCGCCAATTGAAAGGCGCACCGGATCGGAAGCCGGAGTTTGCGTCAGTGCTGTTGCAACGGCATCGATCATGGTGTCGCTGCGTCGATGGTCCTCGCCAAGGCGAGCCAGCACAACACCCAGATTGTCCTCCGGCACGAGCCGACGGCGCAAGGCAGGAAACAGGCTCTCATCCTCATCAGCGTGGTGCAGTTTGAGTTCACCCGTGAGGTATGCCGTTATCCGGTCTGCAACACTTCTGCTGGCAGTGCGAGTGCCCGCAATATCGAGGAGCGCCGCGCATATCCTACGTTTGCGGCTATGGTCAGCGTGGATGTAGTCCAGCGGCTCATCGAGCACAGAGAGCGGAATACTTTCAATACTCAGCGCTGCATTCTGATGAATGATGCTGGATGGCGAAGGGCGATCATGGGTTTTCATGACATCTTCCTCCGCCCCCTCCGCATGCGCAACTGGAGGCAATCGCGTCCGGTTCAACGCTTTTCGCATCAGAGGCGATCGACCACCTGACCATGGTCATCAGGCAGGTCGCGGCGGGATTGTCTGTTCGCTCCAGTGCCGTCATCAGGGCAAGCCAGTCTTCGTCAGAGGCTTTGCGCGCAAATCGTTGGGCGGCCCCTGAAACATACTCCCCGATGCTCTCCTCATGGGGGGCCCGGGCGGCGTCCACCTCTAAGACCAGGATGACATCGCCAAGTTGCATCAAGGCAGATGCAGCGACGGTCTCATCGCGCAATTCGTTCATGATCGTACCGAGCAGCATGGTCGCCTCCTCACTGCACCAAGGGGGAAGCGGCGGCCTCGAGGCTGATACCCTCGATTGTTGCGCGCCCGGCGAGCTGACTAATGTACTGGCGCTGGGCTGTGCGCTGGACGTGTTCCGTGAGGTAGCCTTCGATCAAGGGCCTGGCGATCTCGAAGGGCAGTTGGCGCCCTTCGATCTTGCGGTCGACCCGCACGATGTGAAGTCCGTAGCGGCTTTCGACAGGCTCAGGGTGAATGCGGCCAGCTTCCATTGTGGCGAGAGCCTTTTCGAACTCACGCACCGTCTGGCCCGGCCCGATCTGGCCAAGGCTGCCGCCAACCTGCTTTGACGGGCATGCCGAGTGCTGGCTCGCCAGCGCCTCGAAACGAGT
>JBOFUS010000254.1:0-6089 GCA_051652685.1 Beijerinckiaceae bacterium | reverse complement strand
CGCGGATCGGATTTACCGATCTGGCCATCGAGCAGCATGCGCGCCAGCTGATATTGCGCCTCCGGATGACCGAAGTAGACGGCCGCATAGTTGAACGCCTTCGCCGCGTGACCAGCATGCGGCTTCACGGGGCTCTGGGGAATGCCGTCCAGCCAGTAATGGCCGAGCGCCACAAAGGCGTTGGCGACAACGCCGGCATGGGGCGAATCGCGGCTTTCGTCCGGCCGCATATCAGCGATTTTCGAATAGAGCTGGAACGCCTTGTAGTGATCCTGCGGCATGCCATCACCCTCCGCATGCATGCGACCGAGTTTCCATTGTGCCAGAATATCGCCCTGATCGGACGCCGCCTGAAGCTGCTTCAGCGCCGCCTTCTTGTCGCCACTGCGATAGCTGTGCAGGAAATTCCGCCAAGCGTCCTTCATCGACTTCTCGACGCCGAAGTCCGGCACCGACGGTACGGCAATGCCGGGCAACGCCGGAAGCGCGCGCGAAGGCGTCATGTCCGGCGTGGCGTCCTTCACCTCAAACGCAACGGCGGCGAAAGGCGCAAAGCCCACCGCGCAACCGAGCGCTACGGCGCGAATGATATCAGATATCAGCATAGCAATGCTTCTCGCCTTCCCCACCGGGATGCGTAACAGCGCCGTCCTTGGCTGAGCCGACGGTCTGGGCGAATTTCCAGATGGCGCCGGAGCCGTAGTCGGTTTCCCGTGGCTTCCATGCCTTTTTTCGCTCCGCCAATTCGGCCTCGGTGAGGCGAACTTCCAGCTTTCCTGTGATCGCATCGAGATGAATGATGTCACCGTCGCGCAGCAGCGCGATCGGCCCGCCCACTGCCGCTTCCGGACCCACATGGCCAACACAGAAGCCGCGCGTGGCACCGGAGAAGCGCCCGTCGGTGATGAGCGCCACCTTGTCGCCCATGCCCTGCCCATAAAGAGAGGCGGTGGTTGCCAGCATCTCGCGCATGCCAGGGCCACCCTTTGGCCCCTCGTAGCGGATGACGAGCACGTCACCTTCCTTGTAGTCGCGCTTTTTTACGGCCTCGAAGCACGCCTCCTCGTTGTCGAAGCAGCGTGCGGGGCCGGTGAACACCTGCTTCTCCGGTGGCATGCCGGCAACCTTCACGATGGCACCCTCGGGAGCCAGATTGCCCGTCAGGCCAACCACGCCACCCGTCTTGGTCATGGCGTTCTGGACGGTGTAGACCACGTCCTGGTCAGGGTTCCATTTCACGGAAGCCATGTTCTCGGCCATCGTGCGGCCCGTCACTGTCATGCAGTCGCCATGCAGGAAGCCACCGTCGAGCAGCGATTTCATCAACAGGGGGATGCCGCCGACCTCGAAGAGATCCTTGGCAACGTATTTCCCACCGGGCTTCAGGTCGGCAATATACGGCGTGCGCTTGAAGATCTCGGCCACGTCAAAGAGATCGAACTTGATGCCGCATTCATGGGCGATGGCCGGCAGATGCAGCGCCGCGTTGGTCGAGCCACCCGAGGCCGCCACGACCGTGGCGGCGTTCTCCAGCGCCTTGAGCGTGACGATGTCGCGCGGGCGGATGTTCTTCGCGATCAGTTCCATGATCATCTCGCCTGCGGTCATGCAGAACTGGTCACGAATCTCATACGGGGCCGGCGCGCCGGCGGAATATGGCAGCGCAAGGCCAATGGCTTCAGACACCGTCGCCATGGTGTTGGCCGTGAACTGTGCCCCGCAGGCACCGGCGGAAGGACAGGCCTTCGACTCAAGCTCTTCCAGATCCTCTGTCGACATCGCGCCGACCGAGTGGCGGCCGACCGCCTCGAACACGTCCTGCACGGTGACGGGCTTGCCCTTGAACGTGCCGGGCAGGATCGAGCCACCGTAGATGAAGATCGATGGCACGTTGAGGCGCACCATCGCCATCATCATGCCAGGCAGGCTCTTGTCGCAGCCGGCGATGCCGACCAGCGCGTCGTAGCTGTGGCCGCGCATGGTCAGCTCAACCGAATCAGCGATGACCTCGCGCGAGACGAGGCTCGACTTCATGCCCTGGTGGCCCATGGCAATACCGTCGGTCACGGTGATGGTGCAGAACTCGCGCGCGGTGCCGTGGGCGGCCGCGACACCCTTCTTCACCGCCTGCGCCTGGCGCATCAGGGCGATGTTGCAGGGAGCGGCCTCGTTCCAGCAGGATGCCACGCCGACGAAGGGCTGGCGCATCTGCTGGCGGGTCAGGCCCATCGCGTAATAATAGGAGCGATGCGGAGCCCGCTCCGGACCTTCCGTCACATGGCGCGACGGCAGCTTGTTCTTGTCGAATTCCCGCACTTCCGTCGCACCCATTCCCCAAGCTTTTGCCCGGAATTATCCAACTGGACCGTGTGTCCGAATTGCCATGTCAACACCACGGCCACAAGCAGCCACCCTGACGTGGTGTAACAATTGGACAAACTGGCACAGCGCGCTGCCTATCGGGAAAAACTTAAGGATTTGAACCCGTTGGCATGAATGAGGGAGCGCTGCGAAAATGGCGGGATTTGGGCGCGAAGGCCGCCGCCCTGGAAGGATCGAAACTCATGCAAAACTGTTGCTTAACGGCAACGCCGGGTTTTCACATTAGAGGACAAGCGGCAGCACGAAGAAGCCACCCACGAGGAAAAACAGCAGAATAAACATGGCAAGCTTCAACTGTTTCTCCATGAACTCGCGGATGCGCTCGCCATATGTCCGCAGCGCCAGCGCAAACAGGAAGAAAAAGGTGAAGCGGGCGATCACCGTCGCGAAGGCGAACTTCACGAGATCGAAATGCAGAAAGCCCGAAACGATGGTGGCAATCTTGAACGGAATCGGCGTGAGACCCTTAGTCAGCAGGATCCAGAACCAGGCGTTTTCCGACGTCTTCTGAAGCTCGGTCGCTTTCTCGGCGAGGCCATACAATTGCAGGATCCACAGGCCCAGCGTTTCATAGAGCATATAGCCAATGGCATAGCCGACAAAGCCGCCAACCACAGAGCCCACCGCACAGACGGTCGCGTAGAACCACGAGCGCTTGGGATTGGCGAGGCACATCGGGATGAGCAGCGGCAGCGGCGGGATCGGGCTGATCGAACTCTCGATGAAGCTGACGGCGAACAGCACCCACACGGCGGCAGGATGGTTCGCGTAGGACACGATCCAGTCGTAGGCTCTCTTCAGCATGTAGGGGATGTTTTCCGACAGGTGCGCAAGGATGACGACGAACGCCACCGGCGATCAACCCGCAGCGCGCTCCACATAGCGCGGGACGCGCTCCGTTAGAAGGGCGCGCGCCCGTGATTCGTTACGAAAAATCCATGTTCATCGCGGCGCGCTCAGCCTAGCCGCCGCAGCGCCTCGCCCAGCCGCTCCCGACGCAACCGTGCCGCCGTGAGGCGCTCCCGGTTCTCTTCCACCACCTCGTCAGGCGCCTTGGCGATGAATTCCGCGTTGCCGAGCTTCTTCTCGATGCCCATCACGTCGCCATCGAGCTTGCCGATCTCCTTGGCGAGCCGGATTTTTTCGGCCGCCACATCGATCAGCGCGCCGAGCGGCATCGCCGCCGCGTCGCCCCGGGCCTGCACGGGGGCCGATTGGGGCGGCGTTTCATCGGCAAATCCGATGCTGTCCAGCCGTGCCAGCCGGCGGATGGTCGGCTCCCAGCGCGCTGCTCGGGCGCGGCAGAGATCGGTGGCACCCACGAAGACCAGCGGTGCCTGCGCGCCGGCCGGCACATTCATGTCCGAGCGGACAGAGCGGATTTCGTTGATGAGATCGACCAGCCAGCCGATTTCATCCTCTGCCGCAGCATCGCCAAGCCCGGCGAGCTCCGGCCAGTCAGCGAGGCAGAGCAGCGTGTCACCGTCCCTCTGGGCAGGTCGCGCCGCGCCCTCCCCGGCCTTTGCGGCCCAGAGTTCCTCGGTGAGGTAAGGCATGAAGGGATGCAGCAGCTTGACGATCACATCGATCAGCCAGGCGACTGTCGCCCTGGTCTCGGCCTCTTCCGCCCCGTCATCGCCCTGAAGTGCCGGTTTTGACAGCTCGATGAACCAGTCGCAGAACGTTCCCCACACGAAACGATAGGAGGCATCGGCTGCTTCGCCGAAACGGAAGCCCTCGATGGCCGCAGAAATCGCAACTTCCGCCTTGCGCGCCTCGCCGATGACCCAGCGGTTGAGCGGGCTTGTCACCTTCGCCGGATCAAACCCCTCGACCCGGTGGCAGCCGTTCATCTCGGCGAAGCGGGTGGCGTTCCAGACCTTGGTCGCGAAGTTGCGGTAGCCCTCGACCCTATTCATGGCGAGGCGGATGTCGCGACCGCCCTGCGTCATTGCGGCAAGCGTGAAGCGCAGGGCATCGGCACCGTACTGGTCGATGACGGTGAGCGGGTCGATGACATTTCCGGTCGTCTTCGACATCTTCTTTCCCTTCTCGTCCCGCACGATGCCGTGCAGAACCACGTCGCGGAAGGGCGTTTCGTCCATGAAATGAATGCCCGTCATCATCATGCGCGCCACCCAGAAGAACAGGATGTCGGCAGCGGTAATGAGCACGTCGTTCGGGTAGAACTTGGCGAGTTCCTTCGTCTTCTCTGGCCAGCCGAGGGTGGAATACGGCCAGAGCGCGGAAGAAAACCAGGTGTCGAGGACGTCGGGATCGCGGTAGATGCCTATTTTCCCAGTACCAAGCTTTGCTTGGCTGAGCACGCCGAATTTGTCTATGATAACAATTTCAGAACTCACACCTCTGCTGCTATAGAATGCGGTAGCCTGAGCAACTGCTTCACTTTCATTTTCGGCAACAAAGGTCTTATAGTTTTTATAAAAGAATGGCTCTTTAGAGTCTGAACGAGCAATACTGATGCCAAGTCTACCATCTTCACCGAAGTTCGGCCCATACCACGCGGGGATCTGATGCCCCCACCACAGCTGCCGTGACACGCACCAGGGCTCGATGTTCTCCATCCAGTTGAAGAAGATCTTGGCCCGCTCCGGCGGATGCATGCGCGTCTCGCCGGCATGCACGGCGGCCATCGCCTTCTCCGCCAGCGGCTTGACGTTCACGTACCACTGCTCCGTCAGCCAGGGCTCGATGACCACGCCGGAGCGATCGCCGTGCGGCACGGAGTTCGTGTGCGGCTCGATCTTCGCGACCAGCCCCATGGCCGTCAGGTCCGCGACCACGCGCTTGCGGCACTCGTAGCGGTCGAGGCCGCGATACTGCTCCGGCATATGATCCTCCGAAACCATCGTCGCATCTGCATTCATCAGGTTGATGAGCGGCACGACATCCTTGTGCCGGAGGTAGACCTCGTAGTCGTTGAAATCATGCGCCGCCGTGATCTTGACGGCACCGGTGCCCTTCTCCGGGTCGGCATAGGTGTCGGCGATAATCGGCAGGCGACGGTTGACCAGCGGCAGCACCGCGACCTTGCCGATCTTCCAGCCAATCGTCTCGTTCTCCGGATGCACGGCGACCGCGCCGTCGCCCAGCATCGTCTCCGGGCGCGTCGTGGCAATGGTGATGAATGTGGTGTCGTCTTCCGGATTGTAATCAACACCTTCCAGCGGATAATTAAAGTACCACATATGGCCCTTCACCTCGCGCTGATCGACCTCCAGATCGGAGATTGCGGTCAGCAGCTTCGGGTCCCAGTTCACCAGACGGCGGTCCTTGTAGACGAGCCCCTGCTTGTGCAACTCGACGAAGACCTTGAGCACGGCGTCGCTCAGACCCGGGTCCATGGTGAAGCGCTCGCGCGACCAGTCGCAGGAGGCACCCAACCGCTTCAGCTGGTTGATAATGGTACCGCCGGATTCCTCTTTCCATTTCCAGACTTCAGCCAGAAACGCCTCGCGGCCCATGGTGCGGCGGTCGGTCTGGTTCTCTGACGCCAGCTTCCGCTCCACCATCATCTGCGTGGCAATACCCGCGTGATCCGTGCCGACCTGCCAGAGCACGTCCCTGCCCTTCATGCGCCAGTAGCGGCAGAGCACGTCCTGCAACGTGTTGTTGAGCGCGTGGCCGATGTGCAGCGAACCGGTCACGTTGGGCGGCGGAATGACGATGCAGAAGCCCGGCGCATC
>JBOFUS010000253.1:0-1413 GCA_051652685.1 Beijerinckiaceae bacterium | reverse complement strand
AGCCCGCATCCGCCAGCAGCTTGCGCGCGCCGGCCAGATCGAACTCGGTCGGCTTCAGTGTCTTGGAGGTGCCGAAGAAGATGTTCGGCAGCACCTGCTCGGCCGGCACGGCCTGGCCTTCCATGATGCGCTCGACGATCGCCGGACGATTGATGGCCTTCGACAGCGCCTCGCGCACACGCTTGTCCATCAACGGGTTCTTGATCGCCGAACCATCCTTCGCGGTGATGAAGGGGCTGGTCTGGCGGAACTGGTCGAGGTGGAAGTAGATCACCCGATTCGACAGTTCCTGCACCACGTTGATGTTTGCCGTGGACTTGAGGCGGGCCATATCGGTCGGCGGAACGGCATCGATCACATCGACATCGCCGGCGAGCAGCGAGGCGACGCGGGTAGGAGCCGAGGTGAGGAAGCGGTAGCTGACCTTCGCCCAATCGGCCTTCTTGCCGTGATAGGCTTCGTTGCGCTCCATGACGACGCGGTCGCCCGGCTTGAATTCGGTATACTTGAAGGGTCCCGTGCCGCCCTGGCACTTCAGCGCATTGAAGTCCTCGGTAGACATGGATTCGGCACAAAGTTTCGACACGATGCCAAACGTTGATAGATTTGTCGGCACAAGCGGCGCGGGGGCGGCGGTCTTGGCGAGGATGGTGTGATCATCCACCTTCTCGAAGGTGACACCGCCTATGAACGAGGCAAAGCTCGACGGCGAGCGCGGCACATTCGGAATGCGCTTGGCCGTGGCGATGACGTCATCGGCGGTAAAGGGCGTGGCGTCGAAGAACTTCACGCCCTTGCGAAGCTTGAATTCCCAGGTCGTTTCGTTGATGGCCTTCCAGCTTTCCGCGAGGCCGGGCACCAGAGCCTGCTTGGCATCCTGGCCGACAAGCGGCTCGAAGACGTGACGCGACAGCGAGTTGTTGGGCGTCAGGTTGTGATAGTGCGGATCCATCGAGCTGGGCTCGGACGACAGACCGATGCGCAATTCCTGCGCGCTCGCCGCGCCCCCGTGCAGCGTTCCCGCCAGCACAACTCCCGCCATGGCCAGTACGGCCTTCAGCGCGTTCCTGCTTTCCATCATCCTCGGCTTGGCAACCAGCATTGTTCATCTCCCTCGGATCGCAGGCGTTTATCCGCCCTTTGCGACCCACCCCCCTGAATGTGCATTCCCGGTGACGTCGCGCAAGGGGTTTGAAGCCGCCCTGCGCCGTCCTGCCCAGTTGACAAGATCATATATACGAAAATAGCATTGGATAGAGAGAAGTGTATGACTTTTTCGCATACCACTATACAGCCAATCCAGCGCCAGGGCGTTATCGCACCTGACCATCGGCCGAGCTTGCGCGAGCTCGAAGCGCTCAGGGCGATGGTCGAGGCACGCAAGACAACCGCCGCCGCCAGCCGGCTGGGCGT
>JBOFUS010000252.1:0-1220 GCA_051652685.1 Beijerinckiaceae bacterium | reverse complement strand
AGGCCGTGCTCTTCGACAACCAGCGGCGCGGCAACTTCAAGTTCTTCGAGATCACGCCGGCGACGCCGAACGCGATCCAGATGAGCTTCAACCAGAACCATTCCAAGGACCCGGCCAAGGCGGCGCTGCTTGCCGCCAGGGATTTCCGCGTCGGTGTCAGCCATGCCATCAACCGTCAGGCGATTGTGGACGTCGTCTATATCGGGCAGTGCCGTGTCTCGCAGCCGGCGGTGCTGCCGGATTACACCGAGATGTACAACGAGCGGCTGGCCACCCAGTTCACCGAGTTCAGCCGCGACAAGGCCAACGCCGCGCTGGACAAGGCGGGGCTCGCGAAAAAGGACGAGCAGGGCCGCAGGCTGGGTGCTGACGGCAAGCCGCTGGAGCTGGGCTTCATGATCCGCACCGACAAGCTGCAGATGATCGATGCGGCAGATATGATGCGGCGCGATCTGGCTGCGGTGGGCATCACCGCGCGCATCGAGGCCATTGACCGCACGCTGTTCCGGACACGCCGCAACAACGCGGACTTCGATGTGATGTTCGACGATCACGCGAATGCGTCACGCGATATCTTTCTTGGTCCCTACTGGATCGTGCCGCTGGACGCCGCGTCCGCCCACGGCGTCAAGTGGTACAACTGGTACGCCAAGCGCAACAACGCCGTGGAGCCCCCGGAAAGCGTGAAGAAGCAGTTGGTGCTCTGGGACGAGATTAACGCCACCAGCGAAGCCGACAAGCGTACGGCAATGATGAAGCAGGTGCTGGAAATCGGCGCTGACAACTTCTTCGATCTCGGCATCTGCCAGGAACCGGCCGGCTACGGCATCGTCAGCAACCGCATGCGCAACGTGCCGGCGAAGATGGGCGGCTCCTTCCAGTTCGGCCATCCCAAGCCAGCGACGCCTGCGGCCTTCTTCTTTGAGGGTGGGCGGAGGTAAGCGCAACTCTCCTTCTCCCTTGCGGGAGAAGGTGCCCGCCGGATGGCGGGCGGATGAGGGTAACATCAACCGCTGAGCCGACCCTCATCCGTCAGGCTCCGCCTGCCACCTTCTCCCGCAAGGGGAGAAGGAAACCAACGTCGTGCCTGGAGCATCGCCTGTGCTGCGCTACCTGATCAAACGCGTCCTCTACATGGTGCCGACGCTGATCGCGATCTCGATCGTCAGCTTCGCCATCATCCAGCTGCCGCCGGGCGATTTTCTCGACAGCTATATTGC
>JBOFUS010000251.1:0-3980 GCA_051652685.1 Beijerinckiaceae bacterium | reverse complement strand
GAAGTGGGAGACCGCCCGTTAGGGCTTCGCAGCACGGAACGCAAGGCGGCGAAGGATTTTGAAGTGGGGGTTAACCTTCGGCAATCATCCGCAAAGCGGCTCCCGGTGGAAGGCCCACGGCATCAACCAGCCAGCCTTCTGTCGTTGGCCGCCTGCCGCCGTTGCGGGCGGAAAGGCGCACCTCCGCGCCTGCCGCATCCCAGCGCCACGCGACTGCCATGTCGAGACAATCGCCAGCCCGGAAGCGCCAGCTTTCGCCGTCGTCCTCGAAATGCCGGCCTTCGCCTTCACCTGATGCACCTGCCGCCGCGAGATAGAGGCGTCGCGCGGGTGCATCCTGGGGGCGGACGTGCGGCGTCTGCGAGGCGAGCACGAGCGCTGCGCCCACGCGCACGAAAACCGGCGGCCGGCCGAGCGGTGCCGGTACGGTGACGGTCGCGCCTGCCGGATACAGTGCCCCGGTATGGAAATCGATCCAGCCAGCACAACCTGCAGGGAGATACTGCGTCTTTTCCCGCGCACCTTGCGTGACGACCGGCGAGAAAAGAACATCCGGCCCCAGCATCATGGCATCCTGATCAGCATAACACGCCGGATCATCGGGAAAGGCGTGAAAGAGCGGCGCGATGATCGGCGAACCGTCCTCATGCGCCCGGTGCGCCAGCGTATACATGAGCGGCAGGAAGACCGTGCGCAGGTTCAGCGCAGCGCGGATCGCCGGCAACGTCTCAGGATAGAGCCAGGGTGTCGTGGCGGCCTGCCAGTCAGGTGCCACGTCCGGCTTCCACGAGTTCATGACCGCGCGCGGATGGAGGGCCATCATCTCGACGAACCGCGTCAGCAATTCGGCGTCCGGCCGCGGCCCGGTGAAGCCGCCGATGTCATGCCCGACCTTGGACTGACCGGAGAGCGCAAGCGACAGGCCGTTGCGCAAATTCCACTTCAAGGTGTGCCACGAGGTGGCGTTGTCGCCCGTCCATGTCTCGCCATAGCGCTGGAGGCCCGCCGGTCCGGCGCGGGTGATGGTGAAGGGCCGAAGCTCCGGCGCTTGCGCCTGCGTTGCCTCGAAGGTGGCGCGCGTCATCAGCAGCGCCTGCAGCGGGCGAATGGCAGTCGCATCCAGCGGATGGCCGAAGCCGGTCGCGACTGAGTCCTCGCGGCCAACCTCGTACTCGTTGTTGTCGTTCCAGCCAGCGGTGAAACCCTTGTCGAGCACCTGCCGCGAAAGCCTCTCCCGCCACCAGCGGGCGGTGTCCGGGTTGGTAAAATCAAGATAGGAGCCCATCCCGTCCCAGAACTGCTCCAAGACCGGCGCACCGTCGGCATCCTTGACGAAGCCGCCCGCTGCCGCGACCCCGGCATAGTCCGGATGGTCATCGATCAGCACCGGCTTGAGATTGGCAACTGTCGGCAGGCCCATCTCGCGCAGCTTCGCAAAGAGCGCTTCCGGATCCGGGAACTTCTCCTTGTTCCATGTAAAGACGTAGCGGCGCTTGCCCCGGCTTGAGTAACCCGAGCCGAAATGGATGGCGCTGATGGGGATGGCCTCGGCGCGGCAGTGTTCGGCAAAGTCCTGGATCACCTGCTGGCCGTTCGCATCGTCGGCGTGGTGCATGCTGGTGAAGGCAAAGCCGAAGCTCCAGCGTGGCGGCAGCGCCGGCCGGCCGGTGAGCATGGTGAAGCACCGGGTGACGGCAGCAAGATCCGGCCCCGCGATCAGCCAGAGATCAAGGCCCGGCTCTTCCGCCTCCACGGAACGGTAGATGCCGTGATAGTTCGAGCGCTCGCAGCCAAGATCGAACGTCATCGGCGCAAGGCTGTCGTAGAACATGCCCCCGACCACACCGCCCGACCGCACCGCCATGTAGGGCACATGCTTGTAGAGCGGATCGCCGATCTCCGCGTCATAGCCCAGCGCATCGAGTTGCAGCACGCGGAAGCGCCGCCCGGTACGATCCAGAGGCCCGGATTTATCACCCAGCCCGAAATGCATGTCGCTTTCCGGCCGTTTCTGGAAATGGCGCACGCGGCGGCCGTGCTCGACGAGCGCGAAGCCGCCGGTTTCACGGTCGGCAATCCAGGGTTGCCAGCCGGCGTGTGTCTGCTGCGCGACCTCGATCCGCAGCGGCGCGCCGGAAAGCGTTACACGAAAACGGCCAGCCTCCAGCGTCGTTGCGCCGGCCTCCGTATGAAGCGTGACAGACGGCGGCGAGAAGCCGTCAAGGCTGTCACGCGGCCGGCCCTCGACGGGACAGTCGCCCTCGGGCGCGATCATCCAGCTGCGGACCACCGGCAATCCACCGGCAGGTTCCAGCACGATCCGCATCAGATTGTCGGCCATCGCGCGGATGCGCAGCCGCCAGCCGGCATCGAGCGCGGCGTCAAGGCCCTGGGCGTGAGGGGTGATCTCGTGGAGCGATTGAAAGATGCGCATGGCACTTTCTGATGCCATGTTCGCAATTCTGCAACCGTGCTGATCCCGGCGTTTTCCAGGTCACGTCACGCGGTTGTCATCTCGCGACCGTAGCCCGCGCTTGCAAGCGCAGGAATGCTTTCCCCTATGCCTACCAGCCCCACAATCCGACCGGACGGCAGGACCCATGTGGTCGTCCAGGTTTCAGACACGCATCTTTCCGGGACCCACGCCTATTTCGCCGACAATTTCGAGGTCTTCATCGACGAGATGGCGATACTGAAGCCCGATCTCATCGTGCATACGGGCGACATCTCCTTCAACGGACCTGCGCAGCCGGAAGATCTGGCCTTCGCGGCGCGCCAGATGGCGCGGCTGCCGGCACCGGTACTGGCGCTTGCCGGCAACCATGACGTTGGCGAAGCGCCAAGGCATTCGCGGCTGAAGCAACCGCTGACCGATGCGCGCCTCGCGGCCTGGACCGGCCATGTCGGCCCGCTGTGGTGGTCGCGCGATGCAGGCGACTGGCGGCTCATCGGCCTCGATACGGCCTTGATGGCTTCGGACCGGCCGGAAGAAGCAGAGCAGCTTGCCTTCCTGCGCGCGAGCCTCACTGCGCACGGCGGCAAGCCGGCGATGGTGCTGATGCACATGCCGCCCTATTACATTGATCCTGACGACCCCAAGCCCACCACCTCGGCCGTGCCGCATGAGGCGCGGCGCGCCCTGCTCGACACCTGCCGGGACGGCGGCGTCAAGGTCATTGCCTGCGGCCATCTCCACGTCTACCGCCGCATGCGCCATCAGGGCATGCAGGTGGTCTGGGCTCCGCCCACCGCCATGGTCAGCATCGAGAAGCAGTGGAAGCAATGGCGGCGCTGGACCCGGCCGGGCTATATCGTCTGGCGAATCGAAGGCCGCCGCATCAGCCATGAGCTGGTCGAGCCACGCCTGATGATCGCGCAGGACACCTCCCGCTGGACCGAGGTCGGCGGCACCACCACCAACATGCCGCCGCGTCCGCTGGCGCGCTTTGCCTCCGGGGAAACTGACAGATGTACATCCTGATCCGGGACGCCGAAGTCCTTTTCGACGGCGTTTTCGCGCGCCGTGACGTGATGGCTTCGCCCGAGGGCATCCGCTTCGCCGATGCCGAAGCCGCCGGCCCCGCGCTTTCCTTCGACGGGGCAGGGCTGATGCTGCTGCCGGGTGCGGTCGACATCCACGGTGACGCCTTCGAGCGGCAGGTGATGCCCCGTCCCGGCGTCGGCTTCCCGCTGGATTTGGCCTTCCTCGAAACCGACCGGCAGCTTGTCACCAACGGCATCACCACCGCCTGCCACGGCGTGACGTGCTCGTGGGAGCCGGGCATCCGCAGCGCGGAGAGCGCAGGCGAGATCATCGCCGCGATCCACGCGCTTCGCCCGCGCCTGAAGGCTGACTCGCAGGCGCATCTGAGGCATGAGACCTTCCACCTAGACGCGGAGGAAACCGTCGCCGGCTGGATCGGCAAGGGCCTCGTCCGCGCGCTGGCGTTCAACGATCACATGGCCGGGATCGTGAAGGC
>JBOFUS010000250.1:0-4169 GCA_051652685.1 Beijerinckiaceae bacterium | reverse complement strand
ACAAACCGATCGAGCTGTTTCAGTTCATCGTCGGTAAAACCGAAATACGCTTTGCCGACCGGCGTCAGTTCATCGCCGGCGGCACCCGCCCGCCAGACGCCGAATGTAAAATCGGAGTAGAACGACGAGCGCTTGCCGTGGCCGCGCTGCGCATACATCAGAACCGCATCCACCGTCATGGGATCGCGCTTCCACTTGAACCACAGGCCTTTGGGCCGGCCGGGCAGATAGGCACTGTCGAGGCGTTTCAGCATCAGGCCCTCGACGGCTTCAGCATCCACGCCGTGCGAAGCCGGATCGCCGCGCACTTCTGTCAGTGCTTCCCAGCTTTCGAAGCTTACCATGGGCGATATCGACAGACGGGAACCGTTGGGAGCTCCCAACGCCTCCAGTCGCCGCCGCCGCTCGGCGAAGGGCAGCGCGCGGATGTCGGTTTCGCCATCCACCAGCAGATCATAGGCGCGCAGATGCGCGGGAAACTCCGCAATCAGCTTCGCCGTCACCTGCTTCCGGTTGAGCCGCTGTTGCAGCACATTGAAGCTCTGCACGCGGCCCTCCCGCAGGATCAGCAACTCGCCATCCACCGCACCATCGAAGGTGATCGACTCGGCGAGTTCCGGAAACGCCGCCGTGATCTCCTCGCCGCTGCGCGAATAGAGCCGCGTCACGCGTTTTCCAGACGCATCAAGCCCGCTGGCGGCCTGGATGCGGATGCCGTCCCATTTCCACTCCGCCGCGAATTCCTGTGGCTTCAAACGGTCGAAGTCTGCGTCCTCGATAGCATGTGCGAGCATCGGCGGCCTGAAAGGCACAGGATCATCCGTCACCGGCCGCTCACCACGGCCTTCCAGCCAGGCAAAGAGATCAAGGTAGGGCGGCTTCAGCCCGTGCCAGACCTGCTCGATTTCGTCGGCCTCGCGCGCCCCAAGCTGCGCCGCCGCCGTGCGGGCAAGCCGCGCTGAGACACCGATGCGCAAGCCGCCGGTGATCAGCTTGAGAAGCGCCCACCGGCCGGTGGCATCCAGTCCATCCAGCCATTGCGCGAGCTTGGAAGGCAGATCCGCCTTGCGCAATGTCGCCAGCACCTCGACGACCTCCGACAGTTCGGGCGGCGGCTGGTTGTGCCCGGCACCCGGCACGTCAAGCGGCTCCCAGAGCAGGGCAACGGTCTCGGAAAGATCGCCGACATAGTCGTAGGAAAGCGCGAAAAGCACCGGATCACAGCGCTCCGCGATCAGCGCGCGGACCATGCCCGCTTTCGCCTGCGGAAAGACAAGGCCGCCAGTCATCGCTGCGAGTGCGTAGCCGCGTTCGGGATCGGGCGTCGCGCCAAGCCATGCGACAAGCAGCGCCAGCTTGCCGTTGCGGCGCGGTTCAAAGGCCAGTCGATCGAGGAGGGCCGCAAAACTGTCGAGGCTCGAACCGCTCACGGTGCCGCCTCCGTCGCTTCGTCATCATCGCCGTAGCCGACCAGATTCAATGGCCGTGCAGCGATGCCCCGCGTTCCGGCCCAATGCACCAGCGCATCCTCCTGCCCGTGGGTGACCCAGATTTCCGCACATCCGGTGTCGAGGATGGTGCGGCAGAGATCGGGCCAGTCGGCATGATCAGAGACGACCAGCGGCAATTCCACGCCGCGCTGCCGGGCGCGGGCGCGCGTCTGCATCCAGCCGGAAGCGAACACCGCAACCGGATCGGGGAAGCCGCGCGTCCAGACATCGGTCAACTGGCCAGGGGGACAAAGCGCAATCTCGCCCTTGAGCTTCGGTTTGTCGGCCGCCCGCGCCGGTGCCAACGAACCGAGATCGATGCCTTCGCTCTGGTAGAAAGCCATCAGCTTCTCCATCGCGCCATGCAGGTAGATTGTCCGATCATAGCCGGCGAGCCGGAGGAGCCTCACAAGACGCTGCGCCTTGCCCAGCGAATACGCCCCGACGAGATGCGCGCGTTCGGGAAACAGCCGCGTTGATTCGATCAACCGGGCCATTTCTTCCGCCGCATCCGGATGGCGGAAGATCGGCAGGCCAAACGTCGCTTCCGTAACGAAGACGTCGCAAGGCACGACCTCGAAGGGCGCGCAGGTCGGGTCTCGTGCGCGCTTGTAGTCGCCGGAGACGACAATGCGGAGACCCTTGTTCGCCACAGCGACCTGCGCCGAGCCCAGCACATGCCCGGCCGGATGGAAGCTGACATCCACTTCGTTGATGCGGATTGACTTGTCGGGTTCCGCAGTCTGCGTTGCTTCCGCGAAATTCACGCCGTAGCGCACCGCCATGATCGCCAGCGTCTCCCGCGTGGCCAGCACCGTTCCGTGGCCAGCGCGCGCATGATCTGCGTGACCATGGGTGATCAGCGCGCGCGCCACAGGACGCACGGGATCGATGAAAAAATCACCCTGCGGGCAGTAGAGCCCTTCGGGTCTGGGGTGGAGAAGTTCTGCGGGCTTCATGCGAGCTCACCGGTGCATCGCGACCGCTTGAGCGGCGCGCGGGCTGAGCCTATAGCGGAATAACAGCAACACACGAACCGCCTCACGGCAAGGACGCATCCCATGGCCCAGACCGCTTCTGCCCATCTCCCGCTGATCGACCGCGTCTGGGCGGCGCAAGGAACGTCTGGCATCCTCCGCAACCTCGCGCTCGCTTTCGCGGGTGCTGCTCTCCTGACGCTCTCGGCCAAGATCAGCGTGCCGTTCTATCCGGTGCCGATGACACTGCAGACGCTGGCGGTCCTGCTGATCGGTGCGGCCTACGGATGGCGGCTCGGTGCGGCGACAGTGCTGCTTTACCTTGCCCACGGTTTCCTTGGCGCGCCGGTGTTTGCCAACACGCCGCCCGCGGCCACCGGTCCGTTGTATTTCATGGGACCGACGGCAGGCTTCCTTGTCGGGTTCGTCGCTTCTGCCGCCATTGCGGGCTTCGCAGTGGAGAAAGGCCTTGCCCGTTCGCTGCCGAAGCTCTTCGGCGCGATGCTGCTGGCCCAGGCCGTTGTCTTTACGCTTGGTTTCTTCTGGCTCGCGCTGTTTGCCCAGCTGGCGAGCGGCGCGACAGGCGTTGGCTTCGCCCGCGCCTTTGCCGCGATCCAGACGTTTGCGCCCGGCGATCTATTGAAGACGGCACTGGCCACGGCGGGCGTGGCCGCCTTCGCCCGCAAACTCGGCTGATTGTCTCAGCGTTCCGGAATGACTGGCGGCAGCGCCAGCCCAGTATCCCAGTAAGGCGGCTGGCCGAAGCGTTCGGCCAGAAAGTCCATGAAGACGCGCACCTTGTGCGCCAGATGCCGCCGCGACGGATAGACCGCGTGGACAGCCACCCGCGCCGGGGCGCGCCATCCTGGCAGCACAATGGCAAGCCGCCCGGCGCTGATTTCCGCGCCGACATCCCATGTCGAGCGGAGCGCCACGCCGATGCCGGCAAGGACGCCTTCGCGCACGACCTCGCTGGAATTGGTGCGGATAATGCTGTCCACGCGCGTTGTGACGATGACTCCGTCGCTTCCCTCCAGCCGCCACGAATCGCCGTTGTGCAACAGCAGACGGTGGTTCTGGAGATCGGCGATGTCCTTCGGTGCGCCATGCTCCGCAAGATAGGCGGGCGTTGCGCACAAAACGCGGTGATTGGGGGCCAGCCGCTTCGCGACCAAACTCGAGTCTGCGAGATCGGCGATACGGATCGCCAGATCAAAGCCTTCCGCCACGATATCCACCAGTTGATCCGACAGCGACAGATCGAGCGTGATGTCGGGATAGGCTTTCAGGAAATCCACGAGATGTGGCGCGATATGCATGCGCCCGAATGACGTGGGGGCGCTGACGCGCAAAACACCCCGCGCCGCCGCCGAACGGCGGGAAATCCACGCTTCGGCCTCGTCGACAGAGGCAAGGATGGCGACCACACGCTCGTAGAAGCCATTGCCTGCTTCCGTCAGCGCCAGCTGGCGCGTGGTGCGTTGCAGGAGCCGGGTGCCCAGCCGCTCCTCCAGGCCCTTGATGCGCTTCGACACCACTGGCGGCGACAGGCCAAGCTCGCGCCCGGCGGCGGACATGGAGCCCGCCGTGACGACGCGCGCGAAGATATCGAGTTCCGCGAGCCGATCCATGGTCTATCGGCCCGCCAGCAACGTCAGTCGATCTTCACATCTGGAGCGGTGGAAAACCGGCCATCGGCGGG
>JBOFUS010000249.1:0-3915 GCA_051652685.1 Beijerinckiaceae bacterium | reverse complement strand
GGCTGCGTGGCGGTGTAATGCGCCAGCCGCTGCAGCGAGTAGTCAACGCGCGGCGCGGTGAAATAAGCGAGCGGCTCCTCGCCCGTACCCTGGCGGCGCGTGCCGTTGACGATGGCGTCGTCACAGGCGGCCAGATCCGGCACGTCGAAACAATCGCGCAGCCAGAGATCGAAATCGCCTGCGATGGCACCCTCTACATGCATGCCGACCGGAAAGGCAAAATGCACGGGCAACGGCGTGTCGGAATAGCCGACCTCCACCGCAATCTCGTGGTTGCGGATAATCATCGACAGCTGCTGGGTGAGATAATCTTCAAAGATATCCGGCCGCGTGATGGTGCTCGCATAGCGGCCGGGCTGGCCGAGAAAACCATAGGATAGCCGGCTGTCGATGGCTCTGTGGCCGGGAATGGAAACAGCGACGTAGGGATAGAAGGCGCGGATACGTTCAGGCGGGCGCTCGCCCTTGACGAAGCGCCGGAAGGCTTCTGTCAGATGCGCCACGGAATTTTCATAAAGCTTGCCGATACGCGCGACAGCGGACTTTGCGTCCGTGAAGAAGACAGGGTCGGCCGCTGGGGTGGGGGGAAAAACATGCATCTTGCTCATGGCCGTATCTGGCATGGGGGCCGTCTTGCGGCAAGACGATGCCGCTTCACCCAAGCCTGCCAAGGGTGCGCCGGACGGCATCTTTCCAGCGCGCGTGATCAGCCTCGCGCTCTGGTGCGGGCTGTTTCGGCTTGAAGCGCTTTTGTACTTTCCACTTGCGGGCGAAGGTCTCTGGCGGGCCGTAGAGCCCGACCTTCCAGCCGGCGAGGTAGGCCGCACCCAGTGCCGTGGTCTCCAGCACACGCGGTCGATCCACCGGCGCATCCAGCGTATCGGCGAGCCGCTGCATGGTCCAGTCCGACGCGGTCATGCCGCCGTCGACGCGCAACACCGTGTCGGCACCGTCCGATGCTGGCCAGTCGGCCCGCATCGCGTCGACAAGATCGCGGGTCTGGAAGCAGACGCTTTCCAGCGCTGCCCTGGACAGTTCGGCCGCCGTCGTCGCGCGCGTGAGTCCGTAGATCGCACCCCGGCACTCCGCATCCCAGTAGGGTGCGCCGAGCCCCGTGAACGCAGGCACCAGTGTGATCTGCTGCGCCGGATCAGCCTTGCTGGCCAGCTTTCCGCTTTCGCCTGCCGAGGCAATGAGCTTCAGCCCATCGCGCAACCACTGCACCGCCGCGCCGGCGATGAAAATGGAGCCTTCGAGCGCATAGGCCCGCTTTCCGTTGAATTGATAGGCGATGGTGGTCAACAGCCGGTTGCGCGACCGCACGGGCTTGTCACCGATGTTCAGCAACGCGAAGCAGCCCGTGCCATAGGTCGATTTCGCCATCCCGGGCCTGAAGCAGGCCTGGCCGATCATCGCCGATTGCTGGTCCCCGGCGACGCCGAGGATAGGGATTTCAGCACCGAACCACGAAGCGTCCGCGACACCAAAATTTGCCGCGCAATCCTTTACCTCCGGCAGCATTGCCGCCGGAATGTCGAGGATTACCAGCAGTTCGGGGTCCCACGCGCCGGTCTCGATGTTCAGCAGCAACGTGCGGGATGCATTTGTGGCATCGGTCGCGTGAACTTTGCCGCTGGTGAGCCTGTGGATCAGGAAGCTGTCGATCGTGCCGAAGCAGAGTTCGCCCTTCCCTGCCCTCGCCCGCGCACCCTGTACGTGGTCCAGGATCCAGCCAATCTTCGTGCCGGAAAAGTAAGGGTCGAGCAGGAGGCCGGTGCGCGCCGCGAACAGTGCTTCATGGCCCGCATCCCGCAACCCCCGGCAGGTATTCGCCGTGCGCCGGTCCTGCCAAACGATGGCATTGTGGACCGCCTTTCCGGTGGCCCGCTCCCAGACGACCGTGGTTTCGCGCTGGTTGGTGATGCCGATGGCGGCGATATCGCCCGCCTTCAGCCGCGCTTTCTTCAGCGCCGCGCGGCCCGTCGTCAGAACCGTCCGCCAGATGTCTTCCGGGTCATGCTCAACCCAGCCCGACGCCGGAAAATGCTGCGGGAACTCCATCTGCGCCGAGGCGACCACGGCCATGTCCGGCCCGAAGATCATCGTGCGTGTCGATGTGGTTCCCTGATCGATCGCCATGATATGACGCGCGCCGACCTTCGCCTGTCCTGCCGCCAAGGTTTCCTCCCCTTCGGCCTCTGAGGACCGTTGTCAGAAAGGCACATTGCCGATCTTCGCCGGATGAGGCAATCGCGTGACGTATGTGGGAACTCTTCGGGCTCTTCTCGGCCGCGTTTCTGTCGGCAACAGTGCTGCCCGGATCGTCCGAGGCGGCACTGCTGGCGCTTGCCGCCTATGGGACATGGGACATGGCGACGCTTGTCGCGGTTGCAACCGTCGGCAACACGCTGGGCTCTATCCCCAACTGGTGGCTTGGCATCTATGTCGAGAAATGGCGCGATCATCCGCGCTTTCCGGTGAAGCCCGTGGAGTTCCAGCGCTACCGGGACTGGTATACCCGTTGGGGCGTCTGGTCGTTGCTTTTCGCATGGGTGCCGGTGATCGGCGATCCGCTGACGGTGATGGCTGGCGTGATGCGCACGCGGCTGTGGCTGTTCGTGGCCGTCACGGGCATCGGCAAGCTGGCGCGCTATCTGGTGGTTGCGGGGGTGGTGCGGCTGGTGCTGTGAGCGGCTGACAGCGATGCGTCCGCATGGTACATGTACCATATTGATGGGATAGGGATATGTCCGCGCCTGCAAAGACGACATCCGACGCTTTCCAGAAGGCCGAACGCAACCGGCAGAAGTCCCGCAACTGGCGGGCGAGGATGCGCGCAGAAGGTTTGCGGCCGGTCCAGCTGTGGGTCCACGACACTCGCGATCCCGCATTCATAGCGGAATGCCAGCGGCAGGCGCGCATGATCGCTGAAAGTCCTTCCGAGGCAGAAGACCAGGCCTTCGTTAGTGCGGTGTCAGTTCGCCTCGACGAGTTGCCGTGAAGCGAGGAGAAGTCTGGTCCATTGCTGGCGCTGGTTATGCGGGGAAGCCGCGTCCGGGCATCGTCATCCAGAGCGATCTTTTCGCTGGAACAGCATCCGTCACTGTCTGCTTGTTCACAACGACAGCCGTCGACGGGTCGCTGGTGCGTATCGCGGTCGAGGCAACCGAGGCATACGGCCTGTTCGCTCAGTCCTTCGCGATGACGGACAAGGTCTTGACCATTCCGAAAACTGGCCTCGGTCGTCGGCTTGGCACGCTTGGAGCCGACGATATGACCCGGATCGACATCGCGATCCTCGAATTTCTTGGGCTCGTAGATCAGGAATGAGGAAGCTGCGCAGTTTTCAGGCCTGCGCAGCTTTTTGGTCAGTTGGCTCTTGCGTCCGGACGCGACGCTTGCTGGCTTCACGCCCTCACTGCGCACCCATGCCAATCGCCGCCAGTGCTGCCTTTTGCCGCGCCGAAGGCCGCTGCGGATGGTGCGCGGTCGCCACGATCTGGTAGCGGGTATAGGCGCGCGAGCGTGAGTGTTCAGAACGCTGCTTCCACACGTCGTTGGCGTCTTCGTAGTTCTTAAAGGGACCAAGCACGCGGTGCGAGCCGTCCTCGATTTCGGTGAATTCAGCGTCGTTGTATTCGCCGCCGATGACCCAGAATTGCTTGCTCATGGTGCTTCTCCTTGAGATCTCCTTCTCCCTCGGGAGAAGGTGGCCGGTGGATGCCGGCAGGTTGAAGGTGGTTTCCGAAGGGGAGCCTCTTCCAGAAGGCACCCTCTCCTGACCTGCTCCGCAGGCAACCCTCTCCCTGTCCGGGAGAGGGATATTCCGGTTCACTCGGCCGCGATGCCTTTGGCTGCCGGGGTGTTGGAGTTTCCGTGAAACTGCTCGGTCTCCGTCGAGCCGGCCATGGCCGT
>JBOFUS010000248.1:0-14342 GCA_051652685.1 Beijerinckiaceae bacterium | reverse complement strand
CTGTGTCCGCCGTGATCGCCCGACGGTTCATGCAAAGCTCGTTCACATGCTTGCGCGGCACGCCCATCGCCTCGGCAAGGCGCGTCTGCGTCAGCCCAAGTGGGAGAAGGAATTCTTCGGTCAGCATCTCGCCGACGCTGACGGGCTGGCGCGTTGTCATTCGCATCGCTGCATCCTACCTGTAGCTGTGGTCGTCAAGATAAACATCGGACGCCTCGCCTTTGGCTCCATCCCAGCGAAAGACCAATCGCCAGCGCTGATTGACACGCAAGCAGTGATATGAGGCGAGGCTCCCCTGAAGCCTCTCGAAGCGGTTTCCGGGAGGCACGCGAAGGTCGGCGTCGCAGGTCGCATCGTCGATTAGCTGAAGCTTGCGGAATACACGACCCTCCAGATCGGCCGGGATGCGACGATCACGCCTGTCTTCGACGAAGTATGCCTCCAGCCATCCATCGCGAAACCCGACGATCATACGAAAGCGTACCATTGGATGGGACAGCCGGCAAGTGACGGACCGTGTGCTTTGCCAGACTTCCTGCTTTGCGAGTGCTGCTGCTTTACTTGGTCGCCCAATAGACATCGACAAGCGCCACGCCCATAGAGTGCGCAATCAGGCAAGGATTCCCGGCTTATGTCCCTCCACGCAGCTTCCGTCCCGGTCTTCGCCCATATCCTGACAGCGCTGGGCGCCTGCCTTGCCAAGGCGGAGGCGCATGCCGATGCGCGCAAGATTGCTCACGATGTGATGCTGTCCCTGAGGCTCGCGCCGGACATGTTTGATCTAAAGCGCCAGGTGCAGATCGCCTGTGACTTCGGCAAGAACACCGCCGGACGGCTGGCGGGCGTGGAACTGCCGCGTTTTCCTGACGATGAACAGACTTTTGCCGAGCTTCACGCGCGGATTGCCAAGACCATCGCCTTTGTCGAGGCATTGCCGGCCACCGCATTCGAAGGTGCGCAGACGCGGACCATCAGCTTCGCCATCGGCGGCAAGCCGATGACGATGGAGGGTGCGGCCTACCTCCATCACTTCGGCCTGCCGAACTTCTATTTTCACGCAACCACAGCCTACGCCATCCTGCGCGGGAACGGCGTGGAGCTCGGCAAGCGCGACTTCATGGGCAAGACGCCGGGATTGAATGTCGGCTAGGCTGCCATGAACACCGCGATCAAACTGGCTCTCGGACCCCTTTTGTTGCTTCAGGGCCTCTACGTGCGGCGGAACACGCCGCTGTTGCCGGAACCACCAGGTCCGCGCAGCGGGGTGAGCGGCAGTGGACCGGCGTTAAAGTTGTTGGTGCTGGGCGACTCGGCCGCCGCCGGTGTCGGTGTCGAAAGCCAGAGCGAAGCGCTGCTGGGCCAGTTGCTCCAGCGGCTCGCGACGTCCAGCGAAGTTCATTGGCACCTTGTGGCAAAGACGGGTGCCACCACCCGGTCAACCCACCGTCATCTGGAGAGTATCGCGCCGATTTCTGCGGAAGTCGTGGTGCTGTCGCTGGGGGTCAACGATCTGACCTCCGGCCTTTCGCTGCAAGACTTCGTCGCACTGCAGCGCGCCCTCTTCTCCTTGCTCAAGGAGAAGTGCGCGGCACGGCAAATCATTGTCAGCGGATTTCCGCCCATGCACCGGTTTCCGGCCCTGCCGCAGCCTTTGCGCTGGTATCTTGGCTCACAGGCCAAAACCTATGATCTGGCATTGCGGAAGCTGGCTTCAGAGACGCCTGGATGTGCCTACCTCCCCCAATCGGCAAATGGCGATGTGGGCATGATGTCATCGGACGGGTTTCACCCGGGTGCCGCCATCTACGCCCGCTGGGCGGGTCTGGCGGCATCCGCCATTGACCGGAAGATCACCTCCGGCTGACCAGCGTGGTCACTCCGCCGCCATCGCCGGACGGGAGCGCCCCAGCACCTTGTGCTCCGCCACCGGGATCTGCCGGCGTACGCGGCCGATGACCGAGCGGTCGAGCCTTGCCGCGACGTAGCCCACGCCATCTGATGCGCGGGCGACGACATGCCCCCACGGATCGATCGCCATCGAATGACCGTAGGTGAAGCGCTTCTCACCGCCGGGAAGTTCATAGAAGCCCGTCATGCCGCTTGCGAGAACGAAGCTTTCCGTCTCGATGGCGCGGGCGCGCAGCAGCACCTCCCAGTGATCCTTGCCGGTCTGGAGCGTGAAGGAGGCGGGCAGCGCGATCACGTCGCAGCCTTCGGCCTGCAAAAGCTGGAAAAGCTCGGGAAAGCGCACATCGTAGCAGATGGCGCAGCCGATCCTCATGCCTTCGCAATCATAGGAGACAACCGCGCGGCCGGGCTTCATCGAGGCCGACTCGCGGTAGCTTGTCCCGTCTGGCGCGGTCACGTCGAAGAGATGAATCTTGTCGTAGTGAACCACCTCATCGCCAGCGCGGTTGAAGACATAGGTGCGGTTGAACACCTTGCCGTCTTCGCCCTCGCGTGTGAGGATCGAGCCGGCATGAACCCATACGCCGTGGTTCCTGGCGATGGCCTGTGCGGCTGCGTAGGCGGGCGCATGGCCACCGGCACGATCCGCATTCTCGATCTTTTCGGCAATTGTGCCACCCGCCCAGTTCCAGTTCTCAGGCGGCGAAAGCCAGTCGGGCTTTTCCTCGTGGATGGCACGCCCGGCGAGTTCATTGAACTGCGCGATGTTGGCCGCAACGTCGCTGCCGGACTGCATCTGGAGCAGGGCGATTTTCATGGGACTTCGCCTTTCTGGCGCGGTCAGGCCGCCGCGACCGCACTGTAGGGCTTGATCAACAACTCGGCGGGGATGTTCCAGGATCTGCTGATCTTCCAGATCATCTCGACCGTCAATATCCTGCGCAGATTCAGGATCTCCGAGGCGCGGGACCGCGAACCCAGCAGGGTGGCAAGGTCCGCCTGTGTCCGGCCGGTATCATCCATGATTGATTTCAGGAGCGCGATGGGGTGCACCTCGGCGTCTGGCCAGCGCTTTTCCTCGTATGCGTCGATCAGGGTCGCCAAAACCTCCAGCGCATCGCCTTCAGGAGAATTATCCTCCGCACCCCACAGAATTTCCACCCGCCGCATCGCTTCGGCATGATCGGCATCGTTGCGGATTGGCCGTATCATTGGTTCAAAAGATGCTGATCGAGAGCGCATCGATGGTGTCATATTCGGCGTGGGTCCCGATGAATTTGACAAAGGCGATCCCCCTCCTGAAGTCGAACGCAGCAATCAGGCGATACTTTCCACCTTGAATTTCAAACCGGACACGTTCTCCGTTCAGCGCTTTCGCTTTCGAATAGGCCATCATCACGTCATTCGTACTTCGCCAGTCTTCGAGACGTACACGCCGACGCCATGCGCTCAATCCAACCAACGCATCCGGATGTCGTTCGGCGAAAGCCTCAAGATGCTTCCTCGCGATCAACCTCACGCAACAGCCCCATTGTTCCCAAATTGGGAAAATGTCAAGCTGCCTCTGGCCTGCAAGCCTTTTCCTACTTGCAAGCCTTCTCTCATTTGCAAGCCGTCATTCACTTCCCGGTCTTCACCCGCGTCCAGATGCGCGTCACCGTGCGCTGGAGCCGTTCATCATAAGCGGTGTTGGTGAACAGCCGGGCCAACACTTCGGGCGTCGGATAGACGCTGGGGTTCCTGAAGACCTCTTCCTTGATCAGCTTCTGCGAGGGCAGGTTGGCATTGGCGTATTCGACGAGGTTGGAGTTCGCTGCCGCCACATCCGGGCGCAGCAGATAGTCGATCAGCTTGTGGGCGTTGTCGGCATTGGGTGCATCCTTCGGGATGACGAGGCTGTCGAACCACATCTGCGCGCCTTCCTTCGGGATGATGTAGTCGATCACCACGCCGTTGTTGGCCTCCTTGGCGCGCTTGCGAGCCTGAAGAACATCGCCGGAAAACCCGAGCGCCATGCAAATATCGCCGCCGGCCAACCCGTTGATGTATTCCGACGAGTGAAACTTGCGGACATTGCCGCGAATGCGGAACACTGCGTCGCCGGCCTTCTGGATGTCATTCGCATTTTTGGAGTTGGGGTCCAGCTTGAGCGCGCGCAGTACGTTGGGGAGCACATCCTCGGGGCCATCCAGCACATGGATGCCGCAGTCCTTCAGCTTGCCGGAGTTTTTGGGATCCAGCAGCATGTCCCAGCTTTGCGGGATGTCGCCCCCCAGCCGCTCCTTGACCTTGGCGACATTCACGCCAAGGCCGATGGTTCCCCAGAGATAGGGAATGGCGTGGCGGTTGCCGGGGTCGTAAAGCTTCAGCCGCTCCATGATCTCGGGCCACAGGTTGCCGTAGTTCGAGAGCTTCGCCCGGTCGAGCGGCATAAACACGCCCGCTGTCACCATGCGCTGCAGAAAAGGCGCGGACGGTGCGACAATGTCGTAGCCGGATTTGCCGGCCATCATCTTCGTCTCGACGATCTCGTTGTTGTCGTAGGTGTCGTAGATCACCTTGATGCCGGTCTCTTTGGTGAAATCCTCAAGCACGCGGGGGTCGATATAGTCGTTCCAGTTATAGACGTTGACGACCTTCTCCTGCGCCAGGGCCGGCGTGGCCAGAAGTGCCAGCGCGGCGGCGAAGGATGTCAGCAAGTGGCGAAGCGTCATGGGCGCAAACCTCCGGCGGGCGAGTTCTCTGCCGCCGTTTATGGCACACCTGCCCCGAGGCGCAACGGCCTGAAACAGCGCTTGACCTCTGCGCCCGCGACGGACATCTCCGATGGCGCATGCGGTGTGGCCCCGGGCCGCAAACCCGAGGGATGACAGGACATGACCGACGTCAAAAGCGCCTACCATGCACTCGCGGTCCACGCGAGGGTCATGCGCCGTGCCTCTCTGCGGCAGCTCTTTGCCGAGGATGAAGGGCGGTTCCGGCGGTTCCAGGCGGAAGGAGCGGGGCTGTTCCTCGATTATTCCAAGAACCTGCTCGCGGACCACACGCTGACGCTGCTGGATCAACTGGCCGGGAGCGCCGGCGTGGCCAGGCGTCGCGCCGCGATGTTTGCAGGCGAGGCCATCAACGCCACCGAGCGCCGCGCCGTGCTGCACACGGCACTGCGCGCCGGTGGTGCCAGCGGGGCGAGCGTCGATGGCGTCAAGGTCGATCCGCTGATCGCGGCCGAACTCGCGCGTTTCCTCGCCTTCGCCGAGGATACCCGGAGCGGCCGATTCAGCGCCGTTGATGGAAGCCCCTTCACCGATGTGGTCAATATCGGCATCGGCGGCTCCGACCTCGGTCCCGTGATGGCAGTCGGTGCGCTGGCACCCTGTCATGATGGCCCGCGCCTGCATTTCGTCTCGAATGTGGATGCAGCCCATCTCAACGATACGCTGAAGGGGCTGGACCCGCGCCGCACGCTGGTGCTGGTCGCCTCCAAAACCTTCACCACACAGGAGACGATGGCCAACGCCGCCGCCGCGCGGGGCTGGATGGAGGCGACGCTGGGCAAGGCCGAAGCCGGCCATCACTTCGCCGCCATCTCCACAGCGCAGGCGAAGGTCGAGGCCTTCGGCATTGCCGACGAGCGCATGTTCGGCTTCTGGGACTGGGTGGGCGGCCGCTATTCGCTGTGGTCCGCCATCGGCCTGTCGCTCGCCATAGCCATCGGTGCGGAGCGGTTCCGGGCTTTCCTCGCCGGGGCGAAGGCCATGGACGACCATTTTCTCCATGCGGCGACGCGGGAAAATCTGCCGATGCTGTTGGCGCTCATCGGCGTCTGGAACAGGAACGGGCTGGGCTATCCTGCGCTTGCCGTGCTGCCCTACGAGCAGCGGCTGTCGCGCTTTCCCGCCTATCTCCAGCAACTCGACATGGAATCCAACGGCAAGGGCGTCGATCTTTCCGGCAAGCGCCTTGCTCGCGCCAGTGGCCCCATCTTGTTCGGCGAGCCAGGCACCAATGGCCAGCATGCCTTCTATCAGCTGCTGCATCAGGGAACCAACGTCGTTCCGGCCGATTTCCTGATCGGGGCCGAGGGCCACGAGACCTCGCCTGACGCGATCCGCCAGCACCAGTTGCTCATTGCCAATTGTCTCGCCCAGACCGAGGCCCTGATGAAGGGCCGCACGCTGGCTGAGGCGAAGGCGCAGCTGACGGCACAGGGGTTGCCGGCGGCGGAAGTGGCGCTCCTTGCGCCCCACAAGACGTTTCCCGGCAACCGGCCGACCAACACGCTTGTCTATCGCAAGCTCGATCCGGCCACCCTCGGCGCGCTCATCGCGCTCTACGAGCACAAGGTCTTCGTTCAGGGCGCGCTCTGGAACGTCAATTCCTTCGACCAATGGGGCGTGGAGCTTGGCAAGGAGCTTGCCGGTTCGCTGCGGGGTATGGTCGAAGGGCTTGAGCCTGCGACTGGCCGGGACGCCTCGACGCTCGGGCTTCTCGCGCGGCTGCAGCAACTTTCGGGAAGGTAGGGGCATGGCGACGAAACATCCATCCGGAGACAGCCTTGCCGAACGTTGGCTGGAGAAATTCCTCTTTGCCAGCCGCTGGATTCTGGCACCCTTCTACGTGGCGCTGGTTGTCGCACTCTGTATCGTGCTGCTGAAGGCCATTCAGGAACTGGCGCATTTTGTGGCCAGGGCCTGGGTCGCGACGGAGAGCGAGGTCATCCTTGCGGTGCTCGCCCTCATCGACCTGACACTGACCGGCTCGCTGATCCTGATCGTGATCTTCTCGGGCTACGAGAACTTCGTCTCGAAGATCCGCCACACCGACCACGAGGACTGGCCAGAATGGATGGGCAGCATCGACTTTTCCGGGCTGAAGCTGAAACTGCTTTCCTCCATCGTCGCCATCTCGGCGATCCAGGTGCTGAAGGCCTTCATGAGCCTCAAGACAACCTCCGACCGTGATCTCATGTGGTACGTCGGCATCCACCTGATGTTCGTGGTCTCCGGCCTCTTCATGGCATGGACCGACAAGCTGAGCGGCGAGGGACACGCGAAGCCGAAGAAGGCTGCGAAGGCCGAACACGAGACCGGCGGGGCCACCTGACGCCACCATATCGGTGCCGCATTGGGCCGTGATAGGCTCGGCAGATGGCGGCGGTTTTCGATAGTCTTTCCAGCGTGGGCATCACGCAGACGGTGATGCTCGTGTTCCTGCTGGGCTTTGTCGCGCAGGCGGTTGATGGCGCGCTGGGCATGGCCTTTGGCGTGCTGTCTTCCACCGGGCTCATGGTGCTCGGCGTGCATCCGGCAGCAGCCAGCGCCATCGTGCATACGGCGGAGATCGCCACCACGGGTGCGGCGGGCGCGTCCCATGCCTGGTTCCGCAATGTCGATTGGCAGCTGTTCCGGCGGCTTGCCATCTCGGGCGTCGTTGGCGGTGTCATCGGCGCGCTGGTGCTGTCCAACATCAACGGCCGTGCCATCCAGCCCTTCGTCGCCGCCTGGCTGCTGCTGATGGGCGCGTTCATCCTGCTGCGCGCATTCAGGATGACGTCGATCAGGGATGCACAGGCGGAATATGCCGCGCCGCTTGGCCTCGTCGGGGGCTTTCTGGATGCGGTGGGCGGTGGCGGCTGGGGGCCTATGGTCAGTTCGACCCTCATCGGATCCGGCCATGCCCCGCGCAAGGTCATCGGCACGGTCAGCGCTTCGGAGTTCTGCGTGACCTTCGCCATCTCCATTGCCTTCTTCACGCAGATTGGCCTGTCGCATATCGAGTATGTGCTGGCGCTCATCGCTGGTGGGCTGCTGGCTGCCCCATTCGGTGCGCTTGTGGCGCGCCGTGTGCCGACGCGCCCGCTGATGTTCGCTGTCGGCGGCCTTGTCTGTGCGCTGGCGATGCTTCAGCTCAAGCGGCTGTTTGTGTGACGGCAGCTGTCTTTATGTCTTGTATCTTATCGTCTTGCGTCTTATTTTTGCTCGATGAAATCTGCCACCTCGAAGGTCTCCGCCCGTGCGCAGACGGTGCTGCCGAAGCTGGTGCGCGAGCAGCTCAAGGTCATCCCGGGTGACATGGTGCGCTTTGTCATCGAGGATGGCCGCGTGACGATCGAGCGGCATCAGCCGACGGCCGAAGACCCGTTCGTCGCCTTCGATGAATGGTCGAGCGCGGCCGACGACAAGGCCTATGGCTCGCTGTGAGGCTTGAACCGGTTCCGTGGAGCGTCGTCGTGGTGCCGTTCCCGTTCTCCGACCGGCTTGCGGAGAAGCGCCGGCCGGCGGTCGTGGTTTCGGAGATACTCGCCTCCGGCCATGTGCGGCTGGCGATGGTCACCTCCGCCGTGCATGCGCCGTGGTCATTCGATGTGCCGGTCCATGATCTGGATGCCGCCGGCTTGCCGGCCCCTTCCGTGATCCGCTCGGCAAAGCTCGCGACCACGGAAACGGGACGGCTGCTCAAGGTCATCGGCAAGCTGGATCACCGAACGGCCGCAGCCCTGCGCGAGGCGCTGCTCGCCGGGATACCTTCAGTCGACTGACATCTACCGCGCCACCAGCACATCACGGCAGGCCGCCGGCAGTGCATCCACCGACATCGGTGGCGGCGGCGGGCGGCGCGGGCCGGTGGAGGGCGGGGGCTTGGGTCCGAAGATCGCCTTGTACTGGCGGTTGAGCCAGTCATTCAGCTCCGCGCCGCAGCCGTCGCCTTCGGGCGGGTCGTCCTGATCGGCACAGCCTTCCATGCCGGCGGGGCAGCCCATGCGGATGTGGAAATGGTAGTTGTGGCCCCACATCGGCCGGACCGTGCGCAGCCATGCGCGGTCGGACCCTGCATCCCTGCACAACGCCTTCTTGATCGCCGGGTTGACGAAGATGCGGTGGACGCGGTCATCGTTGGCGGCGAGCTTGATGATGCGCGTGTGGTTCGGTGTCCAGACGCCGGTGTCGACGTCCATCCAGTCGGAGCGTACCATGTTGGTGGCGCTCATGTTCTCGCGCTCGCCGTTGGAGAGCCGACGGCCGGGCATCTGCGTTAGCCAGATGTCGGCGTCGAGCCCAATCTGGTGCGAGGCATGGCCGGTCAGCATCGGTCCGCCGCGCGGCTGCGAGATATCGCCGACGAGCAAGCCATTCCAGCCCGCCTCGCGCGGAGCCTGCTTCGCGAAACTCTCCAGATACCGGATCAGGTTCGGGTGGCCCCACATGCGGTTGCGCGAGAGGCGCATGACCTGCCAGGTGTCACCATCGATGGCGAGTGCCTGGCCGCCAGCGAGGCAACCTCGGGCGTAAGATCCGATGGCGCGCGCTGCCATGGGCGAGCCGGCCGTCTGGGAGCCGAACTGGCGCTTGGCCGCCCAATCGGGCAATGATTGCAGCACCTTGGCGCGGCGCGCCGCCTCTTCCGACTGGGTCTGCTGGGCGAAGACGGTGCCGCCTGTCGCGAGCACGAGCGCGGCTGTCAGCGCCAGAACCGCCACTTTCCGTCCCGCCCGCAGCATCCGCCGCCTCCGTTTGCCATGTTTCACCCTGAGGCTCGCACCTGAGCCGATCATGGTTGATAAAGCGTTATGAACGTTTTTCGACTTTTCCTCGATGATGAAGGCGAGATCACGCGCCGGCAATGGTGGATCGGCGTGGCGACGCTGGTTTTTGTGCAGATCGTTGCGCAGCTGACCGTCGTCTGGCAATTCGCAGCGCTGGGGCTGGACCGTGGGCTGCTCGTGTTCCTGGGCATCGCCATGGTGCTGCCGTTTCATGCACTGAACGCCAAACGCTTCCGCGCCATCGGCCGCCCGCCGCTGCTGGCGCTGCCTGGCGCCGTGGTGGGCATCTGCCTTGGGCTGGCCAGCACGTTCGCGCCACAGTTCATTTTCGCGGCGGCGCTCGGCTTTGCCGCAGTGCTCATCTGGGTCTGGTACGTCGTCGACCTCGGCTTTGTGGACCATGACGCGCCGAAGATTTCGGCCGCTCCTGCGCCTGCGTCTCTTGATCGCATACCGGAGATTGCGCCCGCACTTCTGCCAGATCGCCTTGCGGAGCGCATCGCCGCCATTGCGCAGGGGCGTCGGACCGCCTAGGTCATGCCGCACGCATGACTGACGTTCTCACGAGGCTCGCCAACCCCCAGCGCTTCACGCGGCTCGCGGATGCGTTGCTGCCCTGGCTGGCCGTCGCCACGCTCGGCGCGTTGCTCGTTGGCCAGTACGGCGCATGGTTCGTCGCCCCGCCCGACTACCAGCAGGGCGAGACCATCCGCATCAAGTACGTGCATGTGCCGGCCGCCTGGATGGCGCTGTTCGGCTGGGTTCTGATGGCCTGCTCCGCCATCGGCACGCTCGTGTTCCGCCATCCGCTGGCCGATGTGGCGCAGAAGGCGGCCGCACCCATCGGCGCGGCCTTCTGCCTCATCTGCCTCGTCACCGGCGCGCTCTGGGGCAAGCCCATGTGGGGCACCTGGTGGGTCTGGGATGCGCGGCTGACATCGGTGCTGGTGCTGTTCCTGATGTATCTGGGCGTCATGGCGTTGTGGCGCGCCATTGACGAGCCTTCGGTCGCGGCAAAAGCTGTGTCGATTGTCACGCTGGTCGGCGCAATAAATCTCCCCATCATCCGCTTCTCGGTCGACTGGTGGAACACGTTGCACCAGCCGGCCTCCGTGTTGCGGCTCGACGGCCCGACAATCCATTCCTCCATGCTCTGGCCGCTGCTGGTCATGGGCTTCGCCGCCGGGCTGGGTTTCGCGACGCTCATGCTGATGGCGATGCGGGCTGAATTGATGGAGCGGCGGCTGCGCCGGCTGGCGCTGAACGCCGCGCGGGACGCCGGCTGATGCGGCAGAGGGCAGCATGATCGAGCTTGGCCGCCACGGAGGCTTCATCCTCGCGAGCTACGCGGTATCGCTGGTCGTGCTGGGCGGCGTCGCACTCGCGACGCTCCGCCGCTATCGCCGGGCACGGGATCGGCTGGCGGCCCTCAGCCCATCCGAAGACTGAGCAAGATCATGGCGCGCCGTTTCATCGTCTTTGCGCCGCTGGCAGCTTTTCTCGGCCTTGCGGCACTGTTCCTGACAGGGTTGCTCGGCGGAGACCGCAGCACGCTTCCCTCGACGCTGATCGGCAGCAAGGCACCTGCCATCACCTTGAGGCCGCTCGAAGGTCTTGATCGTCCAGGGTTCGGGCCGGCTGATCTTGTTTCCGGGCGCATCAGCCTCGTCAACGTCTTCGCGTCGTGGTGCGCGCCCTGCCATGCCGAGCATCCCTTGCTGATGGAGCTGGCGAAGGACGACCGCCTGCGCATCCTCGGCATCAACCAGAAAGACCAGCCGGACAATGCGAGGCGTTTTCTGGTGAACAAGGGCAACCCCTACGTGGCCGTGGGCATCGACCCTGACGGGCGCGCGGGCATTGAATGGGGGGTTTATGGCGTGCCGGAAACCTTTGTTGTCAAGGGTGATGGCACGGTGGCCTACAAGCTTGTCGGTCCGCTGACGGCGGCAAATATCGCGGCGTTCCGGGCTGAGATTGAAAAGGCACTGCGGTAACGTTGCTACCCCCTGTCCCGAAGAATCCGGCCCTTTTCGCGGTTCCAGTCGCGCTCTTTCTCGCTGGCGCGCTTGTCATGGAGCTGCTTGCCCTTGCCCAGCGCGATTTCGACCTTGGCGCGGCCCTGGTCGTTGAAGAACATCTTGAGCGGCACAATGGTCATGCCTTCCCTTTGAACGGCGTAGAATAGTCGGGAGATCTGTCGGCCGTGGAGCAGCAGCTTCCGCGGCCGCTTCGGCTCATGGTTGAAGCGGTTGGCCTGAAGGTATTCGGGGATGTTGGAGTTGATCAGAAAGACTTCGCCCTTCTCCGGCGATGCATAGCTTTCCGCAATGGTGGCCTTGCCCAGCCGCAGGCTCTTTACCTCGGTGCCGGTGAGCACGATTCCCGCCTCGAAAACCTCGCCTAACGCGTAGTGATAACGCGCCTGGCGGTTCTCCGCGATCAGCTTGAAGCGGCTCTTCTTCGGCTTCGTTGAAACCGGCCGGACAGGCCTTGGAACAGGATGGTTCATGCCATGCCAGTTTTTGCGTTGAGAAGACCCGCATGGACCAGGGCCTTGCGGATCGCATCCTTCGCGCCGGGCGTCACGGAGAGGAGCGGAAGGCGGACCTCCTCGTTCATGCGGCCGAGCAGCGCGAGACCCGCCTTTGCGCCGGCAAGGCCTGGCTCCATGAAGATCGCGTCGTGCAGCGGTGTCAGCCGGTCCTGCACGGCGAGCGCCGCCGCATAGTCGCCGCGCAGCGACAATGCCTGAAGTTCGGCGCACAGGCGCGGCGCGACATTGGAGACAACCGAAATGCAGCCATGGCCGCCGGCGGCGTTGTAGGCGAGTGCGGTCATGTCCTCGCCGGACAGCTGGATGAAGTCCGGCCCCATCAGATGGCGCTGCTGCGAAACGCGCGCGAGGTTGCCGGTCGCGTCCTTCACGCCGACGATGTTCTTGAGTTCATAGAGCCGCGCCATCGTGGCGTTGCTCATGTCGACCACCGAACGCGGCGGAATGTTGTAGATCAGGATGGGAATGCCGACAGCGTCGTTCACCGCGCGGAAGTGCTGGTAAAGCCCCTCCTGCGTCGGCTTGTTGTAATAGGGCGTGACGACGAGCAGGGCGTCAGCTCCCGCCTTCTCGGCGTGACGCGCGAGATCGATGGCCTCCGCCGTGTTGTTGGAGCCCGCTCCCGCCACCACCGGCGCGCGGCCGCCGCTTTCCGCGATGCACCACTCGACGACCTTCTTGTGCTCATCGTGGGACAGTGTGGGGCTTTCGCCCGTGGTGCCGACCGGAACCAACCCTTGCGTTCCATTGTCGAGTTGCCAGCCCACATGGGCGCGGTAAGCCGCCTCATCGAGCTTTCCGTCGCGAAATGGGGTGACGAGCGCCGTGAGCGAACCCTTGAGCGTGGTGCTGAAAGCCATGAAGAACGGAACCTTCGTGAACGTGCTGGCCATGGTGGCAGGACGTGAAAGGCCAACGTCTTAGCGCCTGGAGACCTGTCCTGCCAAGCAGATCGCGCGAAGCCGGCTGCATCCTCCCGAATAGTGCCGTGATCAGCGGGCCGCTGCGAGTCGCGTCTGGTCGGCAAGCGCCAGAAGCATCAGAAGTTGCGCGCTGATCGGGCTTTTCTCGGGGGAGTAGAGACCAGGACGCAGAAGGGTCATGGCGGTTGGTGGCGTCTGCGCATCGCTGAGGTCGATCTCGGCCATCGTCCAGTCCGGGAAGCTGCGCGAGCGGATGTCGCGGCGGGCGAGGATTTCAATGGCCTGATGCCGGCGATCGAGCTGAATGCGCGCAAAGACCCTTTCGACGTTGTCCCGCTCTCCCTCAATGACTTGCACGAACCATTGCGGGGTATGTGCGAGGCACCCGGTGATGTCGTGCCGACGGTTGAAGAGCCGTGCGCCGGTGATGATCCGCTGGCACTCACCGGCGAACGCGGCCGCATCGACGGCCACGCGGCTTCTGTAGGTGAGCTGAAAGTGGGCCATCGATTCGGGCTCTTGTTGTTTGCGCAAACCCACAAATGACAAGCCATGGTTAACTGATCGTCAACGTCGAAGGCCCACCACTGTCCGGATGTTTGCGGAACGCAGGAGATTCGGCGGATGGTGAATCAACTCTTGGGTGGAAGGGCTCTTGCACTGGCAGTGGCCGGGATGCTGCTCGCGACTCCGGTTGTTGCCAATGACATTACCCATTCGCTGCGCGGCGTTCTGCCCGGACAGGCGTCATCAGGTGCTTCGCGGCCCGACCGCAGCCTGTTTCTCCAGACTGTCGATGCCTATCGCAAAGGCGGACTTTTGGCCGGCGACGCTCTCGCGGGCCGCCTGAGCGATCCTCCCGAACGGGTGGCGGCGGAATGGGTTGCCCTGCGCTCGGCCCCACGCTCGCCCGGCTTTGAGCGCCTGAACCGCTTCCTGGCGGCCAATCCTGACTTCCCCATGCGCGGCTGGTTGAGGCGAAAGGCGGAAGATGCGTTGCTCATCGAGCACGCGCGGCCAGCCACGACCCTTGCCTTCTTCGCCGCTGCTCCTCCGGAAAGTGTGAATGGTCAGGCGGCGCTCGCCCATGCGCTCCGTGCGCTTGGCCGCAACGCCGAGGCTGCGTCAGTTGCGCTCGATGCCTGGCGGCAGAAGAGCCTGACGCGTGACGTGGCGGACAGGCTGGCAGAGTCATTCCCTGACGTCATTGGCCGCGAGGAACAGGTGTTGCGCGCGCACCGCCTGGTCCTTGCAGGCAGAACAGCCGAGGGCGCGCGGATCGCTGGTGGCTTCGGTCCGGGGCACACCGCGCTCGCTGCCGCGCTGGCCCATGCAGACGACGGCGGCAAGTCCGAAGCGATGCTGGAGAAGGTGCCACTGGAGCTGCGCACGCATTCGAGCTTCATCCTTG
>JBOFUS010000247.1:0-8458 GCA_051652685.1 Beijerinckiaceae bacterium | reverse complement strand
AGCAGCATGGCAGAGCTGTCGGCCTGCAACTCCTCGACGAGCATCAGCTTGAAGCCGGCCACATCCCCGTACGGCGCTTCCGCCGTGCCGCGCTTCTCGCGGATCGGGTTTTTGATCGGTGGGCGCTGGTCGACGGCTGTCATCTTGAAACGTCCGGCCGCATCCGCCATGCGGCGCATGCCCCAGAGTTTGCCGGCGGAAAGGCCGTTCATGCTGCTGCTCATCAGCTTCTCTCCTTGAGGAATTGCTCGGCTTCGGCGCGCGTGGGAATGCCCGCCCTGCCGCCAAAACGCGTGCATTTGAGGGCCGCGACGGCGCTGGCGTAGCGGATGGCCTTTTCCGGTGCCATGCCTTCGGCGAGGCCCAGCGCAAAAGCGCCGTGCCATGTGTCGCCGGCGCCAAGCGTATCCACGACCTCGACCTTGAAGGCCGGAGAATTGTGAACCGCTCCGCCATCTGTCCAGTACGTGCCGGCCGCGCCGTCGGTCACCGCAAGCCAGCCTGGAAACTGCTTCGCCAGCAGTTCTGTCCCCTTGGCCACGTCATCGATGCCGGTCATTTCACGGCAAGCCTGCGCGGAAAATGCCGGATGTGTGGCCGCGCGGATCAGATCGGGATCCTTTGGCTTCCGGTCCACGTCCAGCACGGCCGGCACGCCGGCTGCTCGGGCAAGACCGAACATGTACTTCGCGCCGTTTTCCCAGCGCGTGTCACCGAGCACGCAGCCTATGCCAAGCGGCAGGCGCTTCGGAAGCCAGTCAACGCCATCCGGGATATTGGGGTCGCTGTAGCTGATGATCATGCGCTCGCCGCGGTTATCGACGAGAATGCAGGAGACCTGCGATTTTACGCCGGCGAAACGCTCGCTCAGCCGGTAGTTGACCTTCTCGCGCTCCAGCTCCGTAAGGATATCGGAGGCCACGAAATCATCGCCGATGCGGGTGATCAACCAGCTGTCACCGCCCTGTCGCGCCACCGCTACGGCCGCATTGGCCGCAATGCCGCCGCCGACGGTCTTTACCGCCTTGGCCCGATGTTTCTCGGGCCGTGTGGGCATTTCATCGACCTGGAAAACAAAGTCCAGGACGGCGATGCCGATGCAGAGGACGGAAGCCATGGGGCGGGGCGGAGCCGTGGGAAGCGGGCGACGGGAGAGACGGATCGGAGATAGCGCAAGTCTTCTGTCTTATACAAGACTTGAGTGGTGTACCTTACGGCGGAAGATGCCGCCAGGCGCGCAGGTCGGCAATTGTTTCTCCGACGGTCGCCGGAATGCCCCGGTAGGCAAGGCCCAGGTCCTTCTCGATCTTGTCGGTCGAGAAGCGCGGCGTGCGGCCGAGATGCGTCTTCATATAGCTCGCGGCACCCGGTGGCTGTGTGAAAGCGAAGAAGCGACCGAAGAAGGAGCCGACAGCGTTGTCGATGGGGATGGTCGGCAGCTTCTCGTGCGGCCGCGCATGGGGGCGGATGATCTTCAGCAGCCGCCGCATCGAGACGCTCTCCGCCGCGCAGAGATAGCGGCCGGAAGCGCCGGGCGTCTCGGCGGCCAGCACATGGGCAAGCGCCACGTCACGCACATCCACCATGCCCCAGGTCAGCTGCAGGATGGCGGGAAAGACGCCGGTCAGCGCCTCGACGATGATCTGGTTCGAGGTGTTGAGCCCCGGTACGAGGCTCGGACCGATCACCAGAAACGGATTGATCACGACCAGATCGAACGCCGGCTTCTCCCGCTCCATGAAGGCCCAGGCTGCGCGCTCCGCTTCGGACTTCGCAAAGTAATAGGGGTTTCGCGTCAGCGAGCTTTGCGTGTTCCAGTCTGCTTCCGTCAGCACGCGGCCGTCCGGCTCGTCGGTGACGGCGGCCATTGACGACGTCAGCACGACACGGCGGACGGACGGCGTGCGTCGGCAGGCTTCGAGCACATGCACTGTGCCCTTCACTGCCGGATCGACAAGATCGCGCTGCGCATCTTTTGCCTCGAGGCTGTAGGGACTTGCCATGTGAAACACTGTCCCGGCACCGGCAAACGCAGTGTCGAACCCGTCGGCGAGCAGGAGATCCGCTTCGTGCAGCGACAGGCGTTCCGCCGCGCCGGGCAAGCCCATCAGGCGCGGGTTGCTCCGCGCGGCCGCCACAGAACGCGCCGTGCCGGCGATCTCGTAGCCGCGCGCCAGAAGCTGCGACACCGCGTGCGAAGCGATGAAGCCGGTGATGCCGGTGACGGCGACCTTGCGCCCAGCCATGGCTTGTTCCCCGACGTCCGCAGTCAATGGCTCGCCTCGGCTTCTGCCCGGATTTCGCTCAGCGTTTTCGCCGGCGTGATGGCTTCCGGGTCGATGAAGCAATGGATGATCGCCGGCATGCCGGAGGCGATGCAGCGCTCGAAGGCGGGCGCGAACTCCGCCGTGTTGCGCACCGTCTCGCCGTGGCCGCCGAAGGCGCGGGCATAGGCCGCGAAGTCAGGGTTGCGGATGCCCGTTGCCGAAACGCGGCCGGGATATTCGTGCTCCTGGTGCATGCGGATGGTGCCGAACATGCCGTTGTCCACCACGACGACGACGAGCGGCAGATCATACTGCACGGCAGTGGCAAACTCCTGCCCGTTCATCAGGAAACAACCGTCGCCGGCGAAGCAGACAACGGTTTTCGACGGATTATGGCGCTTGGCCGCAACTGCCGCCGGCAGGCCATACCCCATGGAACCCGAGGTGGGGGCCAACTGCGCGCCGTATTTCCGGAAATGATAGAAGCGATGGATCCAGATTGCGTAGTTGCCGGCACCATTCGTGATGATGGCATCGTCGGGAAGGTGGTTCCTGAGCCAGATCATGATCTCGCTCATCTGCAGGTCACCGGGTGAGCGCACGGGCTGCGCGCCCCAGGCTACCGCCTTCTCGTTGATGGCGCGCGTCCAACCGGACCATGCAATCTGGTTGGGCGGCTGCAAGCCCTCGGCTGCCGCCATGAAGGCCTCGGGAGAGGCATTGATGGCCAGCTCTGTGGCGTATGTGCGGTTCAGCTCGCCGGGATCGGGATGAACATGGATCAGGCGCTTCCCGTCTCCCGGGATGTCGAGCAGCGTGTAGGATTTGGTCGACGCTTCCGACAGCTGGTCGCCGATGCACAGCAGCAGGTCGGCCTCCTTAAGCGCCTTTTCGAGCGCCGCGCTCATGCCCAACCCGCCGTCGCCCGCGAAGTTCGGATGCGTCGCCGGGAAAAGGTCTTGCCGACGGAATGTCGTGGCGATTGGCAGGTCGAAGCGCTCTGCGAATCGAATCAACTTGCGCACGGAGGCCTCGCTCCAGCGGCTGCCACCGACGATGACAGCCGGCTGCCGCGCGGCCCAAAGCCGCTTCTGCAATTCCGCCATCAGTGTCAGGCCGGGATGTGTCTCGACTGGCTGGAACGGCGGCGCGTCGGCGGCGTCCGTCGTCTGGACGAGCATGTCCTCGGGCAACGCAATGACGACCGGTCCCGGCCGGCCGCTGGTCGCGACATGGAAGGCGCGGGCGATGAGTTCGGGGATGCGCGCCGCATCGTCGATTTCCGTCGCCCATTTGGCCATGCCGCCGAAAGCCTTGCGGTAGTCGAGTTCCTGAAAGGCATCACGCTCGCGCATGCCGGTCTCGATCTGGCCGACGAACATGATCAGTGGTGTGGAATCCTGCATCGCCACATGGATGCCGTGGGCGGCGTTGGTCGCGCCCGGCCCGCGCGTCACCATGCAGATGCCCGGCCGGCCGGTGATCTTGCCGATGGCCTCGGCCGCCATGCTGGCCCCCGCCTCCTGCCGGCAGACGGTGATGCGGACATCAGCATCATGCAGCGCGTCAAGGACGGCGAGATAGCTTTCGCCGGGCACACAGAAGATGTCTGTCACGCCATGGCGCAACAACTGATCGACGAGGATACGGCCGCCGGTGCGGGAGGGAGATGTCATGCGAAGGAGCTCCGGTCGCGGTGTTTCAGCTGATCCTGACAACGACGCGTCCGCGCACCTTGCCCTCGGTGATGGCGAGGCCGGTGGCGGGAAGATCGTCGAAGCCGATCATGGTGGTCATCGCATCGAGCTTTGCCAGATCGAGATCGATTGACAGCCGCCGCCAGACCTCCATGCGCAAAGCGCGCGCACAGCCGACTGAATCAACGCCAAGCAGTGCGATGTTGCGCAGGATGAAGGGCGCAACGCTCGTCGGAAGATCCATGCCGCCGGCAAGCCCGCAGGCGGCCACCGCGCCGCCGTACCTCGTCATGGAAAGTGCGTTTGCAAGCGTTGTCGAGCCGACAGTGTCGACCACAGCCGCCCAGCGCTCTTTCGCCAGCGGTTTTGCCGGGCCGGAGAGCTCGGCGCGGTCGATCACCTCGGCTGCGCCCAGACTTTTCAGATAGTCCGCTTCGGCCATGCGGCCGGTGGAGGCGATCACATGCCAGCCAAGCTTCGCCAGAATGGCGACGGCAACCGAGCCGACGCCACCTGCCGCACCCGTCACCAGCACCGGGCCAGCCGCGGGCACCAGACCATGCCGCTCGATCGCGATAATGCATTGCATGGCGGTGAAGCCCGCCGTGCCGATGGCCATCGCCTGCTCGGGTTTCAGCGCCACGGGAAGCGGCACCAGCCACTCTGACTTGAGCCGCGCCATGCCGGCATATGCGCCGAAATGCGTCTCACCCACGCCACAGCCGGTCAGTACGGCCCTTTCGCCGGGCCTGAAGGCGGCAGAGGAAGAGGCTGTCACCTCGCCGACAAGGTCGATGCCAGGGATCATTGGAAACTTGCGCACGACGGGGGCCTTGCCGGTCAGCGCCAGGCCATCCTTGTAGTTGACGGTCGAGAACAGCACCTTCAGCGTCACGTCCCCGTCCATCAGATCGGCTTCGGACATCTCCCTTGTCGCGACGGTATAGTGCCCATCCGGCTTGTCGACCACGATTGCCCTGAATGCCGTCACGCCAGATCTCCCCGTATGGATGTCGAAGGAGACACTATGCCGGTTGCGCGGCTTCGCGGGAAGGGGCGGCTTTCTCGATGATCGGCAGGTTGATCAGGGCCGACGCGACACCAAGCGCAATAGAGCCGTACCACACGAGATCATAGTTGCCGAAGGCCTCGTAGAAGATGCCGCCCAGCCAGCCTCCCAGAAAACCACCGACCTGGTGGCTGAAGAAGGCGAAGCCATAGAGCATCGCCATGTCGCGCGTGCCGAACATGGTCATGACAAGGCTCGATGTCGGCGGCACGGTGGAGAGCCACAGCAGGCCCATCGCCGCGCCAAAGGCATAGACCACGAGCGGCGAGGGCGGCAGCAGCAGCAGTCCGATGATGGCGACCGAGCGGAGCAGGTAAATTCCCGCCAGGAGATAGCGACGGGGCATGCGCGTCATCACATAGCCGGAGCCGATAGAGCCGATGATGTTGAACAACCCGATGAGTGCCAGCACCCAGACGCCGATCTTCGGATCGATGCCCACGTCCTTGAGATAGGCCGGCAAGTGGATGGTGATGAAGGCCAGCTGGAAGCCGCAGGTGAAGAAGCCAAGCACGAGCAGGATATAGCTCGTGTGGCCGAAGGCTTGGGACAGCGTCTGTCCGAGCGTCCGTCTCGGACCCTCATCCGTTTTGCCGGCGGTGTTGGGCTGGGTTGCCAGCATTAATGTCAGCGGCAGCGTCAGCAGCAGCAGACCGGCGAAGACAAGCAGCGCCATCTGCCAACCGGCCTGGTCGATCAGGCCGACCGCCAGCGGCGAAAACAGGAACTGGCCGAAGGAGCCCGCAGCGGTGCCAAGCCCCAGCGCCATCGGCCGCTTTTCAGGCGGCAGCAGCTTACCGAAAGCGGCCAACACGATGTTGAAAGAGCAGCCCGACAGGCCGAAGCCGATCAGCACGCCGGAAGTCAGATGGAACACGGCCGGCGTGGTGGAGACCGTCATGAGCGCCAGGCCAGCAGCATAAAGCAACAGGCCGCAGATCATCACGCGGGTGACGCCAAAGCGATCTGCGATAGCACCGGCAAAAGGCTGGCCGATGCCCCAGAAGAGGTTCTGGATAGCGATGGCGAGGCCAAAAACATCGCGGCCCCAACCATTCGCCTGAATGACGGGAAGCTGGAAAAACCCCATCGTCGCACGGGGGCCAAAGCCGACCATGGCGATAACGCAACCGGCGGCAATAATGGTTGTCGCGGCGATGCTGCGGGGCGCGATCGGGAGGTTGGGAGCGGTCATGGTGGGGCGTTCTCGGCTGCGGGACATCTTTGATAGGATGCGTTCCACCAATTGGGAAATCAAAGCGTAGGGGTGGTCTGATCAGGATTCTTGATCGTTCCGGGAGTACAGAGCCTAATCCAACACGATTTTGTAGCGTTGGCCTGTGAAGATGCGATCGCTGACCTGGAGCCCGTTCAGCACGCGGAAGCGCTCCAGCCGGGGCTCTTCAATGGCCATGCGCTGCGCCAGGCTCTCGGCCGTATCATTCGTGCCTGCCGTCACAAGCGCGATGCGCAGCGGCCGCAACCGTTGGCGCTCTTCCGTCGACAGCGGCCGGAAGGTGCCTGCCGATTGGCGGAAAGCAGCGTCCAGCGCCGGCGTAAGGTCGCGCGCGGCGTAGGTAAGACGGAACGTGCGGTTGCCTTCGCGGATGGCGAAGATGCGGTAGGTCCATTCCTCCGCCTTGACGATCCCGGTGGCGGCTTGCAGCCCGCCCAGCGTCAGGTTTTCGACACCTGTCGCGGAAGCGCCATCGATAAAGCCGCTTTCCACATAGGTCTCAAGCCGTGCCGCGCCATCGATCTTTGCCTGATCAAAACGCAACGCACGACCTCCTTCCGGCGAGAAGCCCACCACTGCCTCGCGGCCGTTCTCCAGGATGAAGCCGGCCGGCGCGGTGAAGGTCAGCCCCAGCTTTGTGTGGCTGAACGTCTGGCCGCGCACGAAGCCCTGGGCCGCATCATCGGCAAAGGTCACGCCCTGAAGGGTCTCCAGATAGCGGTTGCGCTCAGCCTCCCCCAACCCCGGCGCGCCGATCTGGCGGGCGGCGAGGGTGGCAAGCTGGATCCGCTCCGGCGTGGTGGGGTGTGTGGCGGTGATGTCCGCGCCGCGCTGGCCGGGCTGCAGGCCCAGCATCGCCTGCCTGATCGCGGACGTCCGGTCGAGCGAATCGAGGAAGCGCGTGGCACCATAGGGATCGAAACCTGCCCGCGCGATGATCCGGACGGAGAGCGCGTCGGCTTCCAGTTCCTGCTGGCGCGAGAAGGTAGCGATGGAGGCACGCCCTTCGCGCGCCAGGCCGTCGGCACCGGCGTTCTGAAGGGCTTCCCGGCGTACGCGGTCGATCAGGTCATTGGTGCGCTCAAGCTCCTGCCGGTCGACGGCGTGGCGGGCAATCACATGCGCCATCTCATGCGCGATCACGGAGGCGATCTCGGCGGTGTCGTTGGCGAGCACGATCAACCCGCGCGTCAGGTAGATGTTGCCGTTGGGGAGCGCGAAGGCGTTCACGGTTGTCGAGTTCAGCAGCGTGACGCGGTATTGCTCCGAGGGGCGCTCGGTCGCCTGACGCAGCCGCTCGACGATACCCGCAACCAAGGCCTGCGCGCGCGGCGCGCGGTACTCGCCGCCGAAAGCCGCAACAAGCCGCTGGTGTTCGCGGGCGGACACGGCGTCGAGTGCACTGGCCCGCGGTGGGGCCGCTGGCAGCGAAACCTGTGTGGGCGCGGGCTTCTGCGCCGGAGCGTTGGCCAGCGGGTCAGTGATGCAGGCGGCAAGCAGAAGCGCCGGCAATGCGGCCGCTCCCGTCCCCACCTTTTGCAACATGCCTCTTTTCACCTGATGATCTCGATCTGCTCTGGTCCGGTGACTGCAACCGACGCAGTGTTCCGTATTCCACGGACGCCGCGAAGCCGAATGGTCTTGCCGGCCAGCGCTTTCACGTCAACGCCCGCAGTGGCGAAACGTGCAAGATGCCGCTTCTGGACAACACCCATGGTGCGGATTGATCCCGTTTGGGGCAACCAGATGAACAGCGCGCTGCGGCCTTCGCCAACCCGCTGCACGCGTGCCTCGACCCGGTCAAATCGGCCGCTCTCGCCATGCGGTGCAGGCGGTGCCTTCGCCTCCAGCCGGCTGAGGAGTGGCAGGCAATCGCCCAGACCAGCTTCTGGCCGCACGCGGACACCAGCGCGAATTGCCATTTCGTGCAGAAGTGCCCAGCCGCCGCCTGCGTCCGCCACAAAGACAAGCGCCGGCAAGCGCCCCCAACGGTCGGGTTCCTCCGCGATCAGTCCATAGGCGATGCGCTCGCCCGGCCCCGGCCGCCCGCCGGCTGCAGCCATGGGTTGAAGCCCCGCCAGCCTGAGCGTCTTCCCGTCCTGCAGCAGGATATCGCCCTCCGGCGCCGTCCGCGCGACGGTTGCGGGGGTCAGATGCGCTGGTCCGCAGGCAAGCGCCGCTGGGGCGA
>JBOFUS010000246.1:0-2092 GCA_051652685.1 Beijerinckiaceae bacterium | reverse complement strand
TTCTTCGTCACCGAGCGGTTGTCCTCGTGGCGCAGCAGGTTTTCGAGCAGCACCTTCATCGAATAGGGCAGGGCGGAGATGCCGGCGAGGCCGTTCTTCTCGGCGTCCTTCAGTGAGTAGTAGTGATAGGTCTTGGCGCCGACCTTGAGTTTCTTGCGGCAGTTGAAGCTGTCGAGCGAAGTCATCTTGTGTTTGATCCCTGATCAGAAATCCACTTTGGGCGAGCAACGACCCGCCGGGAGTGGGACCCGAAGGTTCGAAGGGCCTGGAGCGCCAAGAGGCGCGCGCCGCTCCGGGAGTGCCCGGAAGCCCGCGCGGGAAAGCGCACGGCGCAGCCATCACCTTCTATAGAACAATTTGAAAAAGACGGGTAGGGGGGACCGACATTGTCGTTGGTCGAACCTTGAACAATTCGCTTCGAATTCTCGTGAACGGGCTTGCGGCAATGCGCGGCGAGCGGATGCTGTTCAAAGGGCTGAGCTTCCGTGCAGACAGCGGCGACGCCGTGCTGGTGACCGGGCCGAATGGCGTGGGCAAGTCCACGCTGCTCAGGGCGCTTGTCGGGCTGGTATCGGTTCATGCCGGCACGGTTGAGCTTGAAGGAACCCCCGGCGACACGTCCTTGCCGCAGATGGCGCATTTTCTCGGCGCGCGTGATGGTTTGCGCGGCGCATTGAGTGTTCGGGAGAACCTTGGTTTCGCGCAAGAATTGCTGGGCGGGGGCGGCCAATCCATTGATGCTGCTGCCGCCGTGCTCGACCTGTTGAAACTCCTCGACCTGCCGGTTGGTGTCCTTTCCTCCGGCCAGCGCCAACGAGCGGCGCTTGCGCGGTTGCTGGTGGCGGAACGCCCGGTCTGGCTGCTCGACGAGCCGACTGCAGCGCTTGATTCGGCATCGCAAAAGCTTGTCGCCAACCTGATCGGCGGTCATGTCGCCACCGGCGGAATCGTCATCGCGGCGACGCATCTGCCTCTGGGCATCAAGGCGGCGGGCGAGATCGCCTTCATGGCGGACGGATCGCACGACGTCAGAAGTGGCGCGCGATGAAGCCGCTCCTCGCCCTCATCCGCCGCGATCTGATGATTGCCGCACGTGTCGGAGGCGGGGCTGAACTCGGGCTTGTGTTCTTTCTTTCCTTCATTGCCGTCGTACCTTTTGGCCTGGGGCCGGACCAGAACCTTCTCGGGCGACTTGCGCCTGCGCTCCTGTGGCTCGCGGCGCTTCTTGCCACGCTTTTCGGCCTCGACAGGCTCTTTCAGGCTGATGAAGACGAAGGTGCGCTCGACCAGCTGTTGCTGGCCGACGCCCCTCTGTCGCTGATGGTGCTGGCCAAATGTCTCGCCCATTGGTTGACCACCGGCCTCGTGCTCAGCCTCGCCGCGCCGCTGCTTGGGCTCATGCTCAACCTGCCTTCCCAAGCGATCCTGCCACTGATGGCGACGCTGCTGCTCGGCACGCCGGCGATCACGCTGATCGGCGCGGTGGGCGCGGCCGTGACGGTGACGCTCCGGCGCGGTGGGCTGTTGATGGCGGTGCTGGTGCTGCCGCTTGCTGTGCCGACGCTGATCTTCGGCGTGGGCGCGGCGAACGCTGCTGTGTCGGGCGGGGAGGGATTCGCCTCCGCCTTCGCGCTGCTGTCGGCCGCCACACTGGTCGCCGTCGCTGTCTGCCCGCTGGCGGCAGCGTCGGCCCTCAGGTTGGTCCGAGGTTGACAGGCGATTTCGGGATCACGCCGCGCGCCAGCCGCTCGGCCAGTGCTACGATGGTGTTGGGTTCAAAGACATCCTTCGACAGGCGAAGTTCGGTCATCGACCACCAGCCAACTTCCTCCACCTCGTCGTCTTCCGAGACATGCAGGAAGTCCGTCGCGATTGTGGACGTGTCGCTGCGGACGAGAAAATAGGTCTCGACCACGCAGACCTGCCGCCTGAACAGCGTTACGTCTTCCTCCCGGCAGGCGACTTCCGGGCCAATGGTGGCGGTCAGGCCGGTTTCTTCCAGCAGCTCCCGCGCTGCCGCTTCACGCGCAGTCTCGCCGGGTTCAAGGCCACCGCCCGGTGTGAACCAGAAGGAGCGCAGGCCCGGTCGCGC
>JBOFUS010000245.1:0-5058 GCA_051652685.1 Beijerinckiaceae bacterium | reverse complement strand
CCGCCGGGCTCCGGTGTCAGGGAATAACGTATCGTGTCCCCGATGCCTTCCTGCAGCAGGATGCCCATGGAAGCCGACGCCGCGACCAGCCCCTTTGAGCCCATGCCGGCCTCTGTCAGGCCCAGATGCAGTGCGTGGTCGGTGCGCTCGGCCAGCATGCGATAGCAGGCGATCAGGTCCTGAACGCCCGACACCTTGGCGGAAAGGATGATCTGGTCGCGCGCGAGCCCCATCTCCTCGGCGCGTTGCGCGGAGAGAAGCGCTGACTGCACCAGCGCCTCGCGCGTCACGGCGCGGGCATCGAAGGGATGCGCGCGCGTCGCGTTCTCGTCCATCAGGTGGGTCAGCAATTCCTGATCGAGCGAGCCCCAGTTCGCGCCGATGCGCACTGGCTTGCCATGCTTCATTGCCATCTCGATGATGGCACCGAACTGCCTGTCACGCTTCTCGCGGAAGCCGACGTTGCCGGGGTTGATGCGATACTTGTCCAGCGCCTCTGCGCAGGCCGGGTGATCAGCCAGCAGCTTGTGGCCAATGTAGTGAAAATCGCCGATCAGCGGCACGTTCAGCCCGCGCAGCATCAACCGGTCGCGGATATGCGGCACGGCCGCCGCCGCCTCGTCGCGGTCCACGGTGATGCGCACAAGCTCCGAGCCCGCCCGCCACAGCGCTGCCACCTGCCGCGCCGTCGCCTCGATGTCGGCGGTATCGGTGTTGGTCATCGACTGGACGACGATCGGGTGGCCGCCGCCAACCATGACGCCGCCGACGTTGACGGCGACGGTCATACGGCGCGGCGCAGGGCCGGCGTCGGGCAGTGTCTCAGGCAGGCAAGGCGTGGTCATCGGGACCCCAATTCGGCGGGCGGAGCGCCGAGGTCAAGTCTGCAACATTGCGGGTGGCAGCGTCTCTCCTTCTCCCTTGGGAGAAGGTGGCCTGCGGAGCAGGTCGGATGAGGGTCGACTCCACCGTTGGTGATGACCCTCATCAGTCACGCTCCGCGCGACAGCTTCTCCCGAGGGAGAAGCGGGGCGCTCACTTGCCCGCCTTTGCCAGTTCAGCCTGCAAATCCGGAACCAACGTGAAAAGATCGCCCACGAGGCCATAATCCGCCACCTGGAAGATCGGGGCATCCTCGTCCTTGTTGATGGCGACGATAACCTTGCTGTCCTTCATGCCGGCCAGATGCTGGATTGCACCGGAAATGCCGACGGCCACGTAAAGCTCAGGCGCGACGACCTTGCCGGTCTGGCCCACCTGCCAGTCGTTGGGCGCATAGCCGGCATCCACCGCCGCGCGGGATGCTCCGACCGCTGCGCCGAACCTGTCGGCCAGCGGCTCGATCACGCTTTTGAAGTTCTCGGAAGAGGCCAACGCCCGCCCGCCCGAAACGACGATCTTTGCGGCGGAAAGCTCCGGGCGGTCGGATTTGACGATTTCCTGGCTGACGAAGGTGGATGTTCCCGCGTTGCCGGCCGCGGCCACGACCTCGACCCTGGCGGAACCACCCTCGCCAGCGGCAGCGAAGGACGCCGTGCGGACGGTGACGACCTTCCTGGCGTCCTTCGACTGCACGGTCTGGATGGCGTTGCCGGCGTAGATCGGCCGCTCGAACGTATCGGGCGAGACAACCTTGATGATGTCGGAGATCTGCTGCACGTCGATGAGGGCGGCAAGGCGCGGCATCACGTTCTTGGTGTTGGCGGACGACGGCGCGACAATCGCGTCGTAGCCGCCGGCCAGCCCGGCAAGCAGCGCCGCCGTGGGTTCAGCGAGCAGGTTTGCATAAGCTGCATCGTCGGCAACCAGCACCTTCTCGACGCCTGCAAGCTTTGCGGCGGCCGCCGCAGCCCCCGCGCAACCGTGTCCTGCGACCAGCACATGCACCGGCCCGCCCATCTGGCTGGCGGCGGTCAGCGCCTTGTGGGTGACGCCGTTCAGCGTTGCATTGTCGTGTTCGGCGAAAAGAAGGATGGCCATGGCGCGCTCCAGATATCCCGTGAGCCCTCACCCTGAGCTTGTCGAAGGGCGAGGACAATGGTTTCAAGTGAAAGTGGATCACCCTTCGACAGGCTCAGGGTGAGGTCGCGGAGCGTTCAGATCACTCCCGCATCCTTGAGTTTGCCCACGAGTTCAGCCGCTGAAGCAACCTTGACGCCGGCCTTGCGGCCGCCGGGCTCCACTGTCTTCAGCACCGCAAGGCGCGGCGAGACGTCGATGCCGAGGCTTTCCGGCGAATGCTCGTCGATGGGCTTCTTCTTCGCCTTCATGATGTTGGGCAGCGAGGCATAGCGCGGCTCGTTGAGGCGCAGGTCCGTCGTCACGATGGCCGGAAGGTTGAGCGCCACGGTCTGCAGGCCGCCGTCCACCTCGCGGGTGACGTTGGCCTTGCCGTCGGCGATCTCCAGCCGGAAGGCGAAGGTGCCCTGCGGCCAACCCATCAGTGCAGCCAGCATCTGGCCGGTGGCATTCATGTCGTCGTCGATGGCCTGCTTGCCCATGATGACGAGACCGGGCGACTCAGCTTCGATGACTTTCTTGAGAATTTTGGCGACCGCCAGCGGTTCTGTCGGCTGATCCGTCTTGACGTGGATGCCCCGGTCCGCGCCCATGGCAAGGCCGGTGCGGATCGTCTCGGCCGCGCCCTGCGGGCCGACCGACACCACGATCACTTCCGTGGCTCCACCCTTTTCGCGGATGCGGATCGCCTCTTCGCAGGCAATCTCGTCGAAGGGGTTCATGCTCATCTTGACGTTGGCGAGATCAACGCCGGAGCCATCCGGCTTCACGCGGATTTTCACGTTGTAGTCGACAACCCGCTTCACGGGCACGAGGATCTTCATGGTGTCAACAACCTCCCGGCGGCATATTCTGGTTTTCGGCTTTGTGCCGCATGGGCGGCCTGCTTGTCCAGCGCGTCAACGTCACGCTTTCCAAATAGTTCATATATGAACCAGATCAAGTCGCGCCTCTCCGCTGCGGTCCTCGACCTCGACGATCCAGATGTCGGGATCGAAGCGGGTTTCACGGGCCAGCCGGGTTTCGATTGCTTCGGTCGCGTCACCAGGCTTGCCGAGTTTCTGGAACAGCCTGGCCGGGGCGTCCTCGCCAACTTCCGATTGCGGCGCGGGACCGTAGAGATCGGACTCGCCGTTCAAGCGATCGATCTTGATGAAGATGGCTCCCGCCTCGGCCGCGCCCTTGCGCCGCACGACCGCAAAGGCGTTCTCGCCGTTGCGGAGACGGACATAGGCGGCAACGAAGATATCGGATCGAAGGCGCATCCCGACGACTGTAGCGAAGCCCTCAGTCGATGGCGATGCCCGACGCCTGCTGGAGTTCGCGCAGCACGCGGGCCGGGTTGTCGCCGCGCGGCGTGAGCTTGCGGTCGCGCTCGAAACGGTCAAGTGCGGCGCGGGTGCCGGGGCCAAAATGGCCATCGTCTTTCAAGGGGCCAAAGCCGATCTTGGTGAGCGCGCGTTGCACGGCAACGACCGTCTCCGGCCGTTCAAGCCTGTCCGTGCCGCCAGCTTTCAGGAGGCTGAGGATCTGGTCCTTGACCCGCACATTCGAGGTCAGCATCGCTGCCAGCAGCGGTTCGCTCGGCTGGCCGGTGACGGGAAGTCCCGCCGCCTGCTGGAAATCGCGGATGGCGCGGCCGGTGGCGGCGGTGGCATTGGGGTCGGGTTCGCCACGCAGGAAACCGCGCCGGCCAAGTTCCAGCTGGATATCACGCAGCAGCTCCGCCTTGCGCGACGCATCCAGATCAGCGCGCTCGGGGCGTTGCGGCGGCAGCGGCGTGTCGCTCTGGCGGGGTGTGTCATGCACCAGCGGGTTGCCGACAAACATCGGTGCACGGTGCGCCTCGGGCTGAAAGAGCAGCAGATTGCCAAGCACGGCGCCTGCAAGAATGGCACAGCCGGCAACAATCGCCGCGCGCCTGGGCCGGCGCAGGAAAGCGCGCAGCATCAGCCCCGTCGCCGTTGCCTCGCCGCGCGCAAGGCGCTTCAGCGTGCCGCGCTTCGCAGCGAGTCTGTCAGCTGGATCAAGTGCCAGACCTTCATGCACTGAGCCGCTCCCTGTCTTGCGCCGACGAATCTTCCGGGACGCCCGTATCCCTGTCCTCCTTCGCCCTTTCCAACCTGTGAATGTTGGACGAGGCAGCAAACACCCCAGGCAGCGTTACCGTGAAGGTCGTGCCGATACCAGCTGTGCTGGCAATGGTGACCTTGCCACCGTGGAGCGCCACCAGCCCATGCACGAGCGACAGGCCAAGGCCGACGCCGCCCTGCGCCCGCGCGAGCCCGTCATCGAGCCTGGCGAAATGACGGCCGAGGTTCGCCACCTTTTCAGCCGGAATACCTGCGCCCTCATCGCGCACGAACAGATGGGCTCCCGCCTTTTCCTGGCGGACGCCAACGCGGATGAGGCCGCCCTTGCAGCCAAATTTCGCCGCGTTCGACAGGAGCTCGACAATCACGGTCCGCAGCGCGCGCTCGTCATAGGCGAGGGACACGGGGCTGTGGGGCAGATCGATGCGGATGTCGGTGGCTGGATGCTCCTCGCGGAAGGCCTCGATCGCGCCCTCGACAGCGGTGCGCAGATCGCCTTCTTCGGTGTCGAGTTCGTAGACGCCGCTTTCCAGCCGCGTCACGTCGATCATCGCGTTGACGGTCCGCAACAGCTCCCGGCCCGCGCCATGGATCAGTCCGGCGTATTCGCCGATGCGGGCGGGATCCGCAGGCCGCGTCTCGGCATTGGCCATGACTTCGGAAAAGCCGAGTACAGCGTTCAGCGGCGTGCGCAGCTCGTGATTGATGGTTGACAGGAAAGCCGAGCGCGCGCCGCGCGCCGCAGAGGCATCCTCCTGCGCGCGCCGCAGCAGCTCTTCCTGCTCAACCATCACGCTCGCATCCCGGATAGCCATTACGGCCACGCCATCCGCCGCGGGCGAGGGGGCAAGGCGCGCCTCGACCCAGCGGTAGCGGGGTGCCTCGCGGCCGGCAGAGACGCGCAGGCGGAAGCGGATGGTCACCGGCGGCCCCTTGCGGGCGGCGA
>JBOFUS010000244.1:0-2428 GCA_051652685.1 Beijerinckiaceae bacterium | reverse complement strand
GTTGACGGCACGCTCATGTCGCTGCGGCTTCCGCGGTTGCCGACGCTCGACCCGCGGCGCGACTGCGCATCTGCCAGATCAACCATCAGGCCCAGTGCCAGCGCTGTCGCAGCGGCGAACAGCGCGATCTTTCCCGGTTTGCGAAGCATATCCCTCTCCCTCGATTTGGACTGAACATAGGGATGCGCGCGTTACTTTCAAATGAAATCGGGCGAACAATTCGACGCAGATGGGAGCTGGCGGCGTTTACATTGCAAAAATGCAAGAAACAGCAGCGCTGTTTACCGGAGTTTCCGCAGCCGGTCTCGACGATTTCGGGAGGTGACAACGGTGAATGTCCTGCTAATCTTTGCCCTGAAGCAATCTCGATTCGCGCAGACGGCTTCCCGATAACACTATTCAACGCAGGAGGGCGGCTCATGGATCATCTGGCCGATGTCAAGCTTTACACCACCAAGGTCGACGAAGTGGCCGTTGCCAGCATGTCGAAGACCTACGCGCTCGTCATGAGCAAGGCCGATACCCGCTATGTCGCTGCCAGCGACCCGGAAGAGGTGAAGCGCGTTGTCACGAATTTTCTGAAGAAGAAGCTCGGACGCAAGGAAAGCGACGCAGAGCTCACCGCCGCCTGCAAGGCCGTTGGCGAGAAGATGAAGGCCGACCGCACCAAGTCGCGCATCACCTTCTACTACCTGCTCGCCGAGCACTACGGCCAGCTGTCGATGTTCCATCCGAAGGCCTGATGCGAGGCGCGCGCTTGCCGCGCAGACAGATCATTCAAAGCCCGCGTGGTTCCACGCGGGCTTTTTCTTTGCGTGGTTCTCTTTGCCGGTGGAAACGTGATGTTCAGACTGTGAAAGGTGGGGAGATTCAGGGTATTGGATCGCGATGCGCGCCTATCACGATCTCCTCGCCCGCATTCGCGACGAGGGCATTCCCAAGACTGATCGGACCGGAACCGGGACGCTGGCCGTCTTCGGCCATCAGATGCGGTTCAACCTCTCGCAGGGCTTCCCGCTGGTCACGACCAAGAAGCTGCACCTGAAGTCGATCATCCATGAGCTGATCTGGTTTCTCGCGGGCGACACCAACATTGCCTACCTCAAGCAGAACGGCGTCAGCATCTGGGACGAGTGGGCGGACGAGAACGGTGATCTCGGCCCCGTCTATGGCCGGCAATGGCGCAGCTGGGCGAGGCCGGACGGCGGCACTGTGGACCAGATCAGCTGGGTGATCGACGAGATCCGCCGCAATCCCGATTCGCGAAGGCTCGTCGTTTCCGCCTGGAATCCTGCCGATCTGGACAAGATGGCGCTTGCCCCCTGCCATTGCCTCTTCCAGTTCTTCGTGGTGGATGGGCGGCTTTCCTGCCAGCTGTACCAGCGCTCGGCGGATGTGTTCCTGGGTGTGCCCTTCAATATCGCAAGCTATGCGCTGCTCACCCACATGATTGCGCAGGCGACGGGGCTGCAGCCGGGCGATTTTGTGCACACGCTGGGCGACACACATCTCTACTCGAACCACCTCGATCAGGCCCGCGAGCAGCTTTCGCGCGCCCCGCGCCCGCTGCCGGTGCTGCGGCTTAACCCGGCGGTGCGCTCGGTGTTCGATTTCCGGTTCGAGGATATCGTCATCGAGGGTTATGACCCGCACCCGGCTATCAAAGCGCCGATTGCGGTTTAAGGTGCGTTGAAAAGCGAGGTTGCTCATGTCGTCATTGCGAGCGTAGCGAAGCAATCCAGCCAACGATTCCGCAGAGGATTGTAAGATTTGAGCACGTAGCGACCGTTTTCTGGATTGCTTCGTCGCTTCGCTCCTCGCAATGACGGATAAGCAAAGTCTCTTCATCGGTCAGCGAGCAACATGGACATCCGCACCCTCGAACGGCGCATCAAGGCGTCGAGCCTCGTCTACGGCGAAACCTATGGCATCGACGTTTCGTCGCCTGACTACATCGCGCTGAAGCTTGCGGAGGAAGCAGGTGAAGTGGTGAAGGCTTATGTCCGCCACACGGGCCGCAGCCGGCGCGGAAAGCTCGATCCGGCAAAAAGTCGCCATGATCTCGGCCGCGAACTGGCCGACCTCATCGGCATGGCGCTGATCATGTCCCATGACCATGGCATCGATATCGAGGCGATGCTGGCCGAGAGCTGGGACCTTGATGGCGCGCGACCGGCGGAGGAGGCACCATGAGCCTTGCCATTGTCGTGGCAGTCGCGAAGAACGGCGTGATTGGCGCGGACAATCGCCTGCTCTGGCGGCTGAAGACCGACCTGCGCCACTTTCGCGAGCTGACCATGGGCAAGCCGGTGGTCATGGGACGCAAGACCTTCGAATCCATCGGCCGGCCGCTGCCGGGCCGCGACAACATCATCGTCACCCGCGACAGGGCTTTCGTGGCCGAGGGCGCTCATGTTGTCCATGATTT
>JBOFUS010000243.1:0-4830 GCA_051652685.1 Beijerinckiaceae bacterium | reverse complement strand
CGGGATGACGGCGCGGGAAGCGCTGGAAATCGCGACGCGCGGCGGGGCGGCGGTGCTCAACCGCAACGACATCGGCCGGCTTGCGCCCGGGATGGCGGCGGATGTGGTGGCGTTCGACATGAACACGCTGGATTTTGCCGGCAGCCTGCATGACCCGGTCGCGGCGTTGGTGTTCTGTACGCCGGGGAAGGTTAACTGGAGCGTGATCAACGGGCGTGTGGTGGTGCGCGAGGGTCAGCTTGAAACGCTCGACGCGAGAAGGCACATCGAGCGGCACAATACCTTGTCGATCAGACTGGTCAGGGGGGAATAGCCCTCAAGCGATCTGATAAAGCGGCAGTTTCTTGTAGTGCCCGACCTTGGTGAAAAGCCCCTCGGCCGCCAGCTTCTCGACGATGGGAGCGGTCTTCCGCCAGCCGTCGGAGCCTTCGTAAAACGCGATAATCCCGCCCTCGTTCATGTGGGCGATGACGCGACGCAGCACCGCCTCGTCGGGTACGGCACCGTAGGACGCATTCTTGTCGGTCCAGAACTCGCAGAGATGGAACATGGTGGCGACATCGAACTTCGGCAGCAGTTTGCCGTTGAAGAGGTAAATATCACCAAAATGCACGGTGTAATTGGCCGACAGGCGTGGCTCGTCGATCGCCATCTTCGTGAAGGCCTCGGCCTCGCCGGGCGATGCCGTGACGCCGATATAGTGGTTGGGCTCACCGTCCTTCAGGTTCTCGACGCCGACCAGATGGTGGCTGCCCGTGCCGAAGTGATAGATCACCTTACCCTTGAGTCTCTCGGTGCGCACCCATTCCATGAAATGGAGGTCGCAAGGGCAGAGGTCGAGGTTGAGGTCCCAGCTGGCATCCCAGAATTGCAGCATGTTCTTGTTTCCCTGTCGTGAACCCGAAGAGCTTTAGTCGGCTGAACCTGACCGGGAGTTGAACAGCAGCTATCCGGGAATTATGCGCCGTAGTTCGCGGCGATCACCTCGGCCTTGCCGAGGATGTGCCGTTCCATCAATCGCCCCAGCGCTTCGCCATCGCGGCCGCGCAGCAGAGCAAGCATGTCGTCGTGCTCCACCATGGCGCGGGACCATTGCGCTTCCGTCTTGTGGGCAGTGTAGCGCATGCGCTGCACGCGGCTGGAAAGCGCCAGATAGATTGACGACAGCGGGGCGTTGCGCGCAGCTGCCATGATGGCCTCGTGAATCGCCTTGTTGAGGGTAAAGTACGCCGCATCATCACGGCTCTGGAAAGCGTGGCGCATCGCGTCTGTATCGGCGGCGATGGCTTGTACCTCGTCATCCCCGATACGCTCGCAGGCGAGTCTGGCGGCAAGTGCTTCCAGCGCCGCGACCACGCGCAGCATATCGTCGATCTCGGAAGCCGTAAGCGACGCGACGCGGGCACCCCGGTTGGGCAGGAGTTCAACCACACCTTCTGCCGATAGAATCTTGATCGCCTCGCGCAAAGGCGTACGCGAGGTGCCGAAGCGCTGGCAAAGTTCAAGCTCGTTCAGGCGCGCGCGCGGCTCGAGTTCACCGGTGAGAATCAGCCCGCGCAGGCGATCCGCCACCTCGTCATGGAGGTAGCGGCGCGTGATCCCGTTCTCAACGGCTATGCGCGTCATGGGCCGCATCCCGAAGAAGCGAAGAGCAGCACGATTGCCTTGTCACACTGCCGGTCGCGTCTTGAGCGCCGCCGCCATCACAGCCTCCACATGGGCTTTGTCCGCACCTTCGAGCGCAAGGCGCGGCGGCCGCGTGCGCCAGGTGCCACGCCCCATGATGTGCTCGCAGAGCTTGATGCACTGGACGAGATCCGGTCGCGCATCGAGATGCAGCAGCGGCATGAACCACTCGTAGAGTGGCATGGCCTCCGCGATCTTTCCGGCCATTGCCAGCTTGAACAGCGCTTCCCCTTCGCGCGGGAAGGCGTTGGACATGCCCGACACCCAGCCGACCGCGCCCATGGCGACGCTTTCCACCACCACATCGTCAAGCCCGGCGAAGAGCACGAAGCGGTCGCCGACCTGGTTGCGCAGATCGATGAAGCGGCGCGTGTCGCCCGAGCTCTCCTTGAAGCAGACAATGTTGTCGCAGTCGACGAGTGACGCCAAAATATCCGGCGTCACGTCGTTCCGGTAGATGGGTGGGTTGTTGTAGACCATCACCGGGAGATCAACCGCCGAAGCGACGCCCCGGAAATGCGCCGCCGTCTCGTGCGGCTTGGCGCTGTAGACGAGCGCCGGCATGAGCATAATGCCGTCGACGCCGGCGCGCTTCGCCTCGCTTGCGGTGTTGATGGCGAAGGGTGTCGTGAACTCGGCCACGCCGCAGACGACCGGTACGCGGCCTTTCGCGACCGACATGGCCGCTTCCATCACCGAGATTTTCTCTGCCAGCGTGAGAGAACCGTTTTCGCCGACCGTGCCGCAGATCACGAGGCCGGAGACGCCATCGTCGATCAGCGCCTTCATCACTCTGGCAGTGGCGTCAATGTCGAGCGAGAAATCCTCGCGGAACTGGGTGGTAACGGCGGGGAACACGCCCTGCCAATCGATACGCGCGGTCATGATCCGTTTCCTTCCGAAGTGTCTGGTGACGCTGCCAGACACGCGCGGCGCGGTCAAACCTGCTTCACAGCAGTCTCGCCCGCTCCCTCAGCACAAACTTCTGGATCTTTCCCGTCGATGTCTTCGGCACCGGCCCGAACACCACCGTGCGCGGAACCTTGAACGCCGCCAGATGCGCCCGCGCATGGGTGATCATCTCGGCGTCGGTCGCTTCCACGCCTGGCTTCAACTCGACGAAGGCGCAGGGGTGCTCCCCCCACCTTTCGTCGGGTCTGGCCACCACCGCCGCGAAAGCCACCGCCGAATGGCGGTAGAGCGCGTCTTCCACCTCAATGGAGGAGATGTTCTCGCCGCCGGAAATGATGATGTCCTTCGAGCGGTCCTTGAGCTGGATGTAGCCGTCCGGATGCAAGACAGCGAGATCGCCGGAATGGAACCATCCGCCGGCAAAGGCGGCCTCCGTGGCAGAGGGGTTCTTGAGATAGCCCTTCATGGCGAGATTGCCCCTGAACATCACCTCGCCCAGCGTCTCGCCATCGGCCGGCACCGGCTGCATTGTCGCGGGATCACGCACGGAAAGTTCCTCAAGCCCCGGATAGCTGACGCCCTGCCGTGCCTTCAGCCGCGCCTGATCGGCGGCGGGCAGGGTGTTCCACTCGTCCTTCCAGACATTGACCACCGCCGGGCCGTAGACCTCTGTCAGGCCATAGACATGGGTGACGTCAAATCCTTCTTCCGCCATGGCCGCCAGCACGCTTTCGGGCGGGGGCGCTGCGGCGGTGATGAAGCTGACGCGGCCGGGCAGTGGGCGTTTCTCATCGGCAGGCGCATTGATCAGTGTACTCATGACGATGGGCGCACCGCACAGATGCGTCACGCCATGTTCGGCGATGGCGTCGAAGATGGCCTTCGCCCGCACCTGACGCAGGCAGACGTGGGTTCCGCCCGTGGCTGACAGCGTCCAGGGGAAGCACCAGCCGTTGCAATGGAACATCGGCAGCGTCCAGAGATAGACGGCATGCGGCCGCAGGCTCGAGGCCAATGTGTTGGCGAAACACATCAGCGCCGCGCCCCGGTGCGAATAGACGACACCCTTGGGATCGCCGGTGGTGCCGGAGGTGTAGTTCAGCGTGATGGCGTCCCATTCGTCAGCCGGGTAGTCCCAGCGGAAATCCGGATCGCCGGAGCACAGCAGCGCTTCGTATTCCATCTCCGGCTGAGCGCCTGCCGCCGGAAAGGCTGGTTGCGGAAACGCCACGTCCTCGCAGGCGATGATCGGCGGCTTTTTCGACGACATCGCCCAGGCGGCCTGCGCGAGGGGCGCGAACTCATTGTCCACGAGAAACAGCTTCGCCTCGCCATGGTCGAGCTGGAACGCGATGGTTGCGGCATCGAGCCGCGTGTTCATGGCGTTCAGCACCGCGCCGGCCATAGGCACGCCGTGGTGCGCCTCCAGCATGGGCGGCGTGTTGGGCAGCAGCGCAGCCACGGTGTCGCCCTTGCCGATTCCGCGCCGCTGGAGCGCGCTCGCAAGATGGCGGCTGCGCTGGTCGAACTCCCGCCACGTCCTGCGCAATGGGCCGTGGATGATCGCCGTCCGCCCTGGCCAGACCTCAGCGGCGCGCCGCAGAAAGGAGAGCGGCGTCAGCGGCTGGTGGTTGGCCGGATTTCGGACAAGGCCATCGGTGGAGATAGACATGGGCGTCACTGCTCCAGCAAGGCTGGGTCGGTCAGGCGAGCCACCGCCGCACGGTTGGTGCCCACAACAGCCAGCATGCGGCCAGGGCCGCCCTGCTGCAAGTAGACGAGACCGACGAAGAACCTGGTGCCACGCAGAATACGCGGAACATCGCGCGGGTTCATCTCCGCAGATACCGTAAGGCCAAGTGCGCCGCTTTGCTGCTTGAGCGGGCGGATGTTGATGCCAACAAATGAACCAGGAGGCACGCCTGCATTGAGATAGCGGGCAATCCGAGTGCGGGTGGCACCGGAAAGCTCGGCGAGGTCAGCTTCCGTCAGCAGCATTGTTCCCGGATCGCGCCCGAAACTAACCTGCAGATCGTCGCGGCAACGGGGTGTCTCGCACTCATACGCCGCGGTTGTGATGATATCATCACTGGTGAGATTCTTGTTCAGGTCCTCGAATGACGTCGGCCTGAAGCCCTCGCGCTCCAGTCGCGATTGAGCCGATGCGGACGGTGCATTCGCCGTGGTCTGGCAGGCCGTGACGCTCCCCGAGATCAAAAGGATGATGAACAG
>JBOFUS010000242.1:0-2133 GCA_051652685.1 Beijerinckiaceae bacterium | reverse complement strand
CCGTCGACTGGATTGCTTCGCTTTGCTCACAATGACGAAGAATACTACCGGTTCAGCTTGTCCAGCCTTGAGCGCATGGCATCCAGATCCCGCTTCATCGCCTCGACATCCTCGGGGGCGGCGGCGGCCTCGGCGGCTTTCTGCTGGGCCGTGAACGGGTTGAACAGGCGAAACGCGTCCTGGAATACCGTCATGTTCGCGCGCGCCTGCTCCTGCATCACGCCGATGACATCGCCGGACATAGCCCTCGACATGTGCTCGCGGAACTTCTGTTGCTCCTTGGCGAACTGCTGCATCGAGTGCTCGAGGTAGCTCGGCACGAGCCCCTCCATCTGGTGGCCGTAGAAACCGATCAGCTGGCGCAGGAAATTCACTGGCAGCATCGTCTGCTGGCCTTCCTTGCCCTCCAGCTCGAAGATGATCTGCGTCAGCACGGTGCGGGTCAGGTCTTCGCCGCTCTTGGCATCGCTGACGGTGAACTCCTCGCCCTTCTTCACCATCTGGGCGAGATCATCGAGCGTGACGTAGGTGCTGGTGCCGGTGTGGTAGAGGCGGCGGTTGGCGTATTTCTTGATGACCGTCGGCGTTTTGGCCTTCGTCATGGGCACTGTCCATCCTGATTGGCCGGCCTCTGGCGGGCTTGGCTTCGGAAGCGATAATGCGCTGTCGCGCGTCAAACACAAGGGCTCCCTCGTCACGTCGCCTTGACTGTCCGATGCCCGTCACGTTTGGTAAGCATCAACCCAACGTGTGAAATTCCAAGGGAGAGGCACCATGGCAGGTCAGGATGTGGTCATTGTCGGCGCGGCGCGCACGGCAGTCGGGTCTTTCGGCGGCGCTTTTGCCGATCAGGCGGCGCACAAGCTGGGGGCAGCAGCCATCAAGGCCGCGCTTGCCCGCGCGAAGGTCGAGGGAGCGGAAGTGGACGAAGTGATCTTCGGCCATGTGCTGACGGCCGGTGCCGGCCAGAACACGGCGCGCCAGGCTGCGATGGCTGCCGGCATTCCTGATTCGGCCACCGCGCTTGTCGTCAACCAGGTCTGCGGTTCGGGCCTGCGCACGGTCGCCATGGGCATGCAGGCGATTGCCAACGGCGACGGCTCGGTCATCGTGGCTGGCGGTCAGGAGTCGATGTCGCTGGCACCGCATTCAGCGCATATGCGCACCGGCACCAAGATGGGCGACGTCAAGTTCATCGACACCATGATCAAGGACGGGCTCTGGGATGCGTTCCACGGCTACCACATGGGCAACACGGCCGAGAACGTAGCCGCCAAATGGCAGCTCACGCGGGAAGAGCAGGATATCTTCGCTGTCGCCTCGCAAAACAAGGCCGAGGCCGCCCGCAAGTCCGGCCGCTTTAAGGACGAGATTGTGCCGTACACGGTGCAAACCCGCAAGGGCGACGTGATTGTCGATGCGGATGAATACATCCGCGATGGCGCGACCATCGAAGCCATGGCGAAGCTGCGCCCCGCCTTCCCGGGCGGTGTTTCGGTGACGGCGGCGAATGCATCTGGCCTGAACGACGGCGCAGCCGCGCTGGTGCTCATGACAGCTGCCGAAGCCGCGCGGCGCGGGCTCACACCACTCGCCCGCATCGCCTCCTGGGCGACGGCCGGTGTCGCGCCCGAGATCATGGGTTCAGGCCCTATCCCCGCCTCGCGCAAGGCGCTGGAGAAGGCCGGCTGGAAGGTGAAGGATCTCGATCTCGTCGAAGCCAACGAGGCCTTCGCGGCGCAGGCGCTCGCCGTCAACAAGGACATGGGCTGGGATCCAGCGATCGTGAACGTCAACGGCGGCGCGATCGCCATCGGCCATCCGATCGGCGCGTCGGGTGCGCGCATTCTCGTCACGCTGCTGCATGAAATGGCCAAGCGTGACGCCAAGAAGGGCCTCGCCACGCTCTGCATCGGCGGCGGCATGGGCGTAGCCTTGACTGTCGAGCGCTGATCAAAAGCTGATCCACCTCAACGCCGGTGCGTTTTCACGTGCCGGCGTTGTTGCATTCCGGCGGCAAACAGTCTGAATTGCTCACAGCGTCCGTTTCAGAGGCGTATCGGAGGAGTTCAAGATGGCGCGTACGGCATTGGTCACCGGCGGCACCCGAGGCATCGGGGCTGCGATCTCAAA
>JBOFUS010000241.1:0-1595 GCA_051652685.1 Beijerinckiaceae bacterium | reverse complement strand
AGCCCAGAACCCTCAGAGCCTCGGGCGGCAGACGACGACCCCAACGGAAGATCGCCAAAAGGCTGTCCGCGCCGGAAAGCATCGCCGCAATCGATACAGAAAGGATCGCCGGCAGCGTGATCTGCCGCCCCTTCCGTCCTCGCCGGTCGGGAACTTCTCGAAGCGCATCAATCAATGTTCTCGACATCCAGGCCATCCAAATGGTGATGACCTTCCAATTAAATCCACTTCGATGCCCATGTCACCCACCGGCGCATGCGGTTCTTTGAATCACCCTGGCAAAAAGCTCATCTCAAATCAAATCTGCAACTGTAATGCTAGAAGCGTGATGGATGAAATCCCCATCAAACAAAATCCCAAAAGGAGGCCGAGACCTCCCGCAGCATAGGCAAATTACCGCCGGCGCAGTTTTCATCGCTGAGCGCGAACTGCTGCAAGGTCTGCTCGCGATCCATACCACCGTCCATGCGCGTCACCCAATAATCGTAGCCGCCCGTGTCAGGCGCGCGGCCAAGCACGTTGTTATACATTACCTCGACGAAACGGGTCGCGTTCATAGCGTCGTCATCGCCGTAGCGAGCGGTGAATTCCTGGCTGTCCAGGAAACCTGCCGCCATCTGTTGAAGGGACAGGCCCGCGTCGTATTGATCGATCCAGTAGTTCAAACCACCTGCGTCGGCGGCACGGCCAAATCCGGCCTCGTAAAGCATGGCGATGATCTTGACATGGTCTGGCCCAGCAAAATCCGGCACCTGGCCGTTGGGATATTTCGCAGCAAAATCCGCCCAGCCCGCCACCGCGTCGGCCTTTGTATAGCCGCCGGGAATGACGTTTGCCTTCTCCATGGTCAGGTCGCCATAGTAATACGCCTTTCCAGGCGCATAGGGAACCTTCGTCAGGGCCATAATGTCGGCCATCGAATATGTGCCGCTCTTCAAATTAAAGGTTTCGATCTGGGATGCTGAGGTAAAAGCGTCAAGGATAAGAACACCTTGTGAAACCCCACCAATAACTAAAAACAGGTGTTTGCTTTCAACTGTTGCCCACCACATTTTAGGGTCATTAAAGTCGAGGTACTTCGCGTCGAGCGTATCGCTCCCTCCATCTCTATCCATAATCGTCATGAGGTTATTGTTGATCGGCCGGTAGGTATCATTACCTGACCCACCGATCATTAGCTGGTTTTCACCGGTAGTGCCGACTAAAACATCGTCACCGGCGAAGCCGTACATCACATAGCCGCAAATTGCTGTCTGCTGGTCAGCACCAGCCGTGCCAAGGATCGTCTTGTAATTCAGCCCCATCGCCCACTCCCAACCCAACCAATTCCAATTTATCACCGATGGAAAAAGATGGCAATTAGGCAGTGGACTCATGTCAGTAGCACACGATATGTCCGGTTTAGGTAGCACACGGATTGGCCGGTAGATTTCATTCTCATCACAAGGGGATGCGCTGCGCCGGACAGAAGCCCACCAGGGTGTGCGAATGATCAAGTTCAAGAGTGTTTTCGAGCGTTATGAGGCTTCGGAGTTCAGCCAGCTTGAAGCTGCGGAGCTTCTGGGAATGAGCGAACGGACGTTCCGGCGCTACAG
>JBOFUS010000240.1:0-8476 GCA_051652685.1 Beijerinckiaceae bacterium | reverse complement strand
TGCCGACCTTCGGCGTCGGCAAGGACCATCCAAAAGCCTGGTGGCTTGCCTTCGCGCGCAAGGCCTTCGCCGCCGGCCTGATCGAGGAGACTGGTGGCGAACGCGCCGGATATCGCCTGACGGAAGAAGGCGAGACTTTGCTGCGCGGCCAGGGCACCTTCGAGATCCGCGCTGACGAGGCCCCGTCCCTGAATCCCGGCCGCGAAAGAACCCGGGACCGCAAGCCGGATGCCGCCAGCGATATCAATGAGGCGGATCAGGCCCTGTTCGACGCACTGAAGGCCCTGCGACGGCGGCTGGCGGCTGATGAAGGCGTGGCCGCCTTCATGATCTTCGCCGACCGCAGCCTGATGGACATGGTGCGGCTGAAACCGGCGACGCGGGACGAATTCGCGGCAGTCAGCGGCGTTGGAACGCGCAAGCTGGATGCCTATGGCGACGTGTTTCTGGATGAGATTGGACGCGCCCTGCAATAGACCGAGCCTCCACCGCAGCGGTCCGTCATCCAATTGTCATGGAGACGTCATCGATCTGTCGGACGGGGTGCCTACCCGAAACGTCAAATTCCTGAGGAGCAACGAATGCTTGAGCTGCGAGGCGTCACTCGCCAGTTTGGTGAGAAACGCGCGGTCGACGATGTGTCACTGACCATCGCGAAAGGCAGCTTCGTCGGCATCATCGGCCGCTCGGGTGCTGGCAAGTCGACGCTTCTGCGCATGGTCAATCGCCTCCAGGACGTCTCGTCCGGGACGATCTCCTGGGGTGACCAGGACGTGACCAAGCTTCAGGGCGCGGAACTGCGCGCCTGGCGTCGTCGCTGTGCCATGGTGTTCCAGCAGTTCAACATCGTCGGCCGTCTCGACGTGATGACGAACGTTCTGATGGGCCGGCTTAACCACGCGCCGCAGATGCGCTCGATGGTCAAGCTCTGGTCTGCCGAGGACAAGGCCATTGCCATCTCGGCGATGGAGCAGTTCGACATCACCCAGCTTGCTTCGCAGCGGGCGGAATCACTGTCGGGTGGCCAGCAACAGCGTGTCGCGATTGCGCGTGCCCTGGTGCAGGAGCCGGACGTGATCCTCGCCGACGAGCCGATTGCTTCGCTTGATCCACGCAACACCAAGATCGTGATGGACGCGCTGCTGCGCCTTAACCGTCACTTCGGCATCACGGTGATCTGCAACCTGCACGACCTCGACATCGCCAAGGACTATTGCGAGCGTCTGGTCGGCATGGCGCAGGGCAAGATCGTCTTTGACGGCGCACCGGACACACTGACCGAGAACGTGGCGCGCGAGCTCTACGGTCTTGAGGCCCATGAGGTGATGACTGTCATCCCGCCAGCAGCCCACGGTGCGATCGTTCCAGTTACGGTCGCCGCCTGAACTTTACATGCGTATCACCGGTTTCGGACGTGTCGGCCTTTCGGACGTTCAACCACAAAGGGAGATTGAGCATATGAAAATGACCCGCCGCATGTTCGCCAGCGCCGCCACGGCCGCCTTTGCGACCCTGGCTGCTCCAGCCTTCGCCCAGGACTGGAAGGCGAAGTTTCCCGAACTCGTCTACGCCGCTGTCCCGGCCGAAAACGCAACGGGCACGCTGGAAAAGCACAAGGGCTTCATCGACTACATGATGCGCGAACTCGGCGTGAAGGTCACGCTGCGCATCGCCGCTGACTACGCTGCAGTCATCGAAGGCCACAAGGCCGGCAACATCCATTTCGGCGAGCATGGCCCATCGTCCTACATTCGCGCCTGGACCGTAACGAACGGCGGCGTCGAGCCGTTTGTCACCCCGCTCGATGTGAACGGCAACACCGGTTACTATTCCGTGGCATGGACCAAGGCGTCGACAGCCGGCACCAAGCTTGAGGACTTCAAGGGCAAGAACCTCTGCCTCGTCGATCCCAATTCCACTTCCGGCAACAACGTGCCCCTCTACTCCATGGCCAAGATGGGCATCGAACCGGAGAAGTTCTTCTCCAAGGTTGTCAACGCGGGTAGCCATGAGAACGCTGTGCTCGCCGTGCAGCAGGGCACGTGCGATGTGGCTTTCAACTGGTGGAACGCCGACAACGACTCGAACCTCCAGCGCATGGCTGGCAAGGGAATGGTCAAGCAGGACGATTTCAAGATCGTCTTCAAGTCCGACAAGATCGCGGGATATCCGTTCGTGATGATCTCGTCGCTTCCCGCCGACCTGAAGTCGGCTATCCGCAAGGCCTTTCTCGACATGCCGACCAAGGACAAGGCCGCTTTCGACATGCTCTTTCAGGGCAAGTCCAGGGGCCTGGTCGAGACCACACATGGCGATTTCTCGAGCACCATCGAACTTCAGAAGTTCGTTGATGAACTGCGCAAGAAGCGCGGGTCCTGAACTCATTCAACACGGGCGGCGGATGAGTAGCCCTGCCGCCCGATTTGCCGGCAACTCTTGAATGATTGCCCCCCGAAAGATCGACCAACACGGAGCCTCACCATGAACATCAACCGCCGCATGTTTGCCGGCGTTGCCACGGCCGCTTTCGCGACCCTGGCCGCCCCCGCCTTCGCCCAGGACTGGAAGGCAAAGTATCCCGAGATCGTGTTTGCGGTTGTTCCTGCAGAGAACGCATCTGGCGTCGGCCAGCGCTACCAACCGCTTATGGACTACCTGGCTAAAGAGCTCGGAGTGAAGATGACGCTGCGTATTGCAGCTGACTACGCGGCTGTGATCGAGGGCCACAAAGCTGGCAACATTCACATTGGCGAACACGGTCCCTCGTCCTATGTCCGCGCGTGGACTGTGACCAACGGCGGCGTCGAGCCGTTTGTCAGCCCGCTCGATGCCAACGGGGTGACGGGCTACTACTCCGTCGCCTACGCAAAAACGTCGACCACGGGCACAAAGCTTGAGGATTTCAAGGGCAAAAATCTTTGCCTCGTCGATCCAAATTCCACCAGTGGCAACAACGTTCCGCTGTACTCGATGGCGAAGTCCAATATCGATCCTGAAAAGTTCTTCGCCAAGGTCGTCAATGCTGGAAGCCACGAGAACGCTGTCATGGCTGTTCAGCAGGGCACCTGCGATGTGGGTTTCAACTGGTGGAACTCCGAGAACGACTCCAACCTGTCGCGGATGGTCACCAAGAACATGGTCAAGAAGGAAGACTTTAAGATCGTTTATAAGTCTGACCGCATTCCGGGTTCACCCTTCATCTACATCACCTCGTTGCCGGCTGACATGCGCGCTGCCATTAAGAAGGCGTTTCTGGACATGCCAACCAAGAGCAAAGACACGCTTGACAGGATGACCGACGGCAAGTCCGTCGGCTTCGGCGAGATGAAGCACTCCGACTACCAGGTGACGATCGAACTTCAGAAGTTCGTCGACGAACTCCGCAAGAAGCGCGGCTCGTAATCATCGACCCAACCAATGGGGCCGGTCACCAGACCGGCCCCGACCATTTCCGAAAACCCGTCCGAAAGCTGCCAACATGCTGAATCGCCGCCTTTTCGCGCTTGCCGCAAGCCTTGCTTTCATGACCGCGCCGGCTGTCGCGCAGGACTGGAAGGCGAAGTTTCCCGAACTCGTGTTCGTCGGCGGCGCGGCTGAAAACGTCAGCGGCATTACCGAGCGTTTCGGCCCGCTCGCCGCCTATCTAGGCAAGGAACTTGGCGTGAAGGTCACGCTCCGGCTCGTCAATGATTACGCAGCGATCATCGAAGGCCATCGCTCCGGCAACATCCACATCGCCTATCACGGTGCCTCATCCTACGTGCGCGCCCATTCCGTGACCAACGGAGGCGTGGAGCCTATCGTCACCAACATCACTGCCGATGGCTCGACCGGCTACTATGCCGTCGCCTACGTGCGGGCGAACGACCCGGCCAAGTCCCTCGCGGACCTGAAGGGCAAGAATCTGGGCCTCGTCGATCCGAACTCGACCTCTGGCAACAACGTGCCTCGCTTCGCCTTGAGCAATGCCGGCATCGATCCTGACACCTACTTTGGCAAGGTCATCTATGCCGGCAGCCACGAGAACGCGATCCTGGCGCTGAAGCAGGGCACCATCGACGTCGCCTACAACTGGTGGAATTCCGAGACGGATTCAAACCTGACACGCATGGCGACCAAGGGCATGGTCAAGGCGGAAGAGTTCCGCGTGATCGACCGTTCGGCCAAGATTCCCGGCGGCCCCATTGTCATGGTCTCGACCATGCCGACGGAACTGAAGGACGCGATCCGCAAGGCGTTCGTCGAACTGCCGACCAAGGACAAGGCGACCTTCGACCGACTGTCTGATGGCAAGGACAAGGGCTTCGCGCCGGTCAGCCACCAGGATTACCTGCCAATCATCGAGCTGCAGAAGTTCATCGACGATCTGCGCAAGAAGCGCAGCTGACGCGACAGGCGGAGCGGGGGCACCGACCATGGCGCATGTTGTTACACGGCTGCCGGATGGGCAGATCACGGCGCTTGCCGCCGCCTATGAGGCCGAGCTCGCCGCCAAGCGACGCGTCACGCTGATCGGGGCCGTCATCCTTGTGCTGGCGACATTGCTCGCCGCCCGCGTGGCAGAGGTCGATCTCGCAAAGTTCTTCGACAACCTGCCAAAATTCACGAGTTACATATACCGGCTGTTCTTCCTCGATACCGGTGCCTCGGTCTTCACAGACGTGAAGGAGTGGTTCTGGGGCATCAGCAAGTGGCTGGCAAAGCTGTTCGACACCATCCTCATCGCCTATCTTGGAACGCTGTTGGGTGCCATCGGCGCGTTCCTCGTTTGCTTCGCGGCGGCGGTGAACCTGACGCCGGGCAAGCCCAAGCGCTTCATCGCGCGCCGCTTCCTCGAATTCTGCCGCACGGTGCCGGAGATCGTGTTCGCGCTTATCTTCGTCGTCGCCTTCGGTCTTGGGCCGGTGCCAGGCGTGCTTGCCATCATGATCCATACGGTTGGCGCGCTGGGCAAACTTTTTGCCGAGGTCGTCGAGAACATCGACATGAAGCCGGTCGAGGGCGCGATGGCCAGTGGGGCGACACGCTGGCAGGCCATCCGTTATGCGGTGGTGCCGCAGGTGCTGCCCAACTTCGCGAGCTACGCGCTGCTGCGCTTCGAGATCAACGTGCGCGGCGCTTCCGTCATGGGCTTCGTGGGTGCGGGCGGCATCGGTCAGGACCTGATCGAGGCGATCCGCAAGTTCTACTATTCCGATGTTTCGGCGATCCTGCTCCTCATCATTGCGGCAGTGATGATCATCGATCTCCTGACCGAGAAGCTGCGGCACCGTCTGACGACAATGGAGCAGGGCCGATGAGCAAGCCGGTTCTCTTCCAGGATCTCGCCGGCATCCGCCAGCGGCACGCGGCGCTCATTGCCGGTTCAGCCCAGACGCGGGCGCTCACGGTCGGCGTGCTTGTGGCCATCGTTCTGATCGCAGCGTTCTCCATCTACCGGCTGGAGTTCTCCTTTGCGAGGCTGGGCTCGGGCCTCACACAACTCGGCACTTTCCTTGGCCTGATGGTTCCCCCATCACCCGGCCGGAGCATCGAGACCTTGTTCAAGGCGCTGGCCGAAACGGTAGCCATCGCCTTCCTCGGAACGCTTCTGGCCGCCATCATCTCGTTTCCGCTGGCGTTTTTCTCCGCCAAGAACGTGGTCGGCAACGCCATCGCCCATTTCTTCGCGCGTCGCTTCTCCGATTCGATCCGTGGCGTCGACACGCTGATCTGGGCGCTGATCTGGATCAACGTCGTGGGGCTCGGCCCCTTCGCCGGTGTGCTCGCCATCATGACCAGCGATATCGGTGCCTTCACCAAGCTCTATTCCGAGGCCATCGAGGCGGTTGATCGCAAGCCTCGCGAGGGCATCACCTCGGCCGGCGGCTCGCATCTCCAGCAGGTGCGCTTCGGCGTTGTGCCGCAGGTGCTGCCGGTGCTGATCAGCCAGACGCTCTATTACTTCGAGTCGAACACCCGGTCAGCCACGATCATCGGCATCGTGGGCGCGGGCGGCATCGGCCTTCAGCTTGCCGAGATGATCCGCACCTTCGAGTGGGATCAGGTGTCCTTCATCATCATCATGATCCTTGTGACCGTGGCGATCATCGATGCCGTCTCCTCGCGCCTGCGCCTTGCGCTTGTGGGCACGAAGGTCGTCGCCGATTGAACGGCAAATTTGTCACGCGATTGTCACACCCTGACGGCACTGAGCACGTATCCCGATGACCGAACCACTTTCCTCTTTTGATCCAGAGGCGCGCCGCCGCGCCATGGGGCTTCTCGCCCGCGCCACGCTCGATGAGCTTGGCCCGCCGCTTGATGCCGCCTTCGGCGTGGTTGCGGCTACCGATCTCAAACCCGTCGAGACGGGCCTTGTTATGCTGCGCGGCCGCATGGGCGGCGACGGCTCAGCCTTCAACATGGGTGAGACAACTGTCACCCGCGCCATCGTTTCGCTGTCTGACGGGTTGCGCGGATATGGTTTTATTGTTGGCCGGGACCGAAAACTGGCACGGCTTGCGGCCATCGCCGATGCGCTGTGGCAGCGCCCCGATGCGCGCGCTGTGATCGAGCGCGAGATACTCGCGCCTGTCGCGGCCCGGCTGGCATCGGACAAGGTCCGTGCACAGACCGAGACGGCTGCGACGCGCGTCGACTTCTTCACGCTGGTCCGGGGAGAAGATTGATGCTTGCCGCCGGTTTCCTTGATCCTGTCCGCCATTCTCAGGCGTGTTTCCGCCGCGTGATGGATGCTATGGCGCGGCCGGGCCGCATCGTTTCTGTCGATGTCGATCTCGCGCCGCCTGAGGGGCTGCATGTCGCGGCTGCCGGCGCGCTGCTGACACTCTGCGATTTCGAGACGGTCCTCCATGTCTCGCCAACAACCACAAACCTTGCGGCGGTCGGTGAGTTCCTGCGCTTCCACACGGACACAATCCTGACGGACGATCCGGCTTCAGCCCATTTCGCGCTGGTCGATCTGGTTCTTGAGCCGCTTGCGCTTGATCGTTTTGCCATGGGCGATCCCGCCTATCCAGATCGTTCGACGACCATCGTTGCACAGGTTGCGACGCTCTCCGGCGGTGATCGCTGGACAGCACGCGGTCCCGGCATCAAGGATACCGAACAATTCCAGGCACCGCTCGGACAGGATTTCGCAGCCGCGTGGGCGCGCAACAACAAGCGCTATCCACTGGGCGTCGATCTGCTTCTGGTTTGCGGCCGGGAAATCCTGGCCCTGCCGCGCAGCATCAAGATCACGATGGAGGCGAGCTGATGTATGTCGCCGTCAAGGGTGGCGAGAAAGCCATCGCCAATGCCCACGCGCTGCTCGCTGACAAACGCCGCGGCGACCGCGCCGTCGCCGAGATCGGCACGGACCAGATCCGCGAGCAGCTTGCGTTGTCGGTGGACCGCGTGATGACGGAAGGTTCACTCTACGATCGGAACCTTGCGGCACTCGCAATCAAGCAGGCGCGCGGAGATCTGATCGAGGCGGCATTTCTGGTGCGCGCCTACCGCACCACCCTGCCGCGCTTCGGCTTTGCTGAACCACTGGAGACAGGCGCGATGCAGGTGCGCCGCCGTATCTCTGCCACCTACAAGGATCTGCCCGGCGGGCAGGTGCTGGGGCCAACTTTCGACTACACCCATCGCCTGCTGGATTTCGCACTCGCTGTCGAAGGCGAAAGCGGCACGCCCCTACCAGCCACTGCACCCGCGCCGGTGGACGAGAAGATGCCGCGCGTCACCGATCTGATTGCCGGCGAGGACATGATCGAGCGCAATCCGCCGCCGGATGCTTCTCAGCCCGTGGGCGACCTGACCCGCGCTCCGCTGAACTTCCCCGCTGACCGCGATCTTCGCCTGCAGAACCTTGCACGTGGCGACGAGGGTTTCCTGCTGGCGATGGCCTACTCCACGCAGCGAGGATACGGCCGCAACCATCCCTTCGTCGGTGAAATTCGCATGGGCGAGGTCGAGGTCGAACTCTTCGTGGAAGATCTCGGCTTCGCCATATCACTTGGCGACATTACTGTGACCGAATGCCAGATGGTCAACCAGTTCAAGGGCTCGGCGGTGGAGCCGGCGCGCTTCACCCGTGGCTACGGGCTGACCTTCGGCCATTGCGAGCGCAAGTCCATGTCGATGGCGCTGGTGGATCGCGCGCTGAGGGCGACCGAGTTCGGCGAGGAGCGCAAGGGGCCGGCGCAGGATGAGGAGTTCGTGCTGTCACACTCCGACAACGTGCAATCGACCGGCTTCGTCGAGCACCTGAAACTGCCGCACTATGTCGATTTCCAGGCCGAGATCAGCTTCCTGCGCCAGTTGCGCCGCGAGTTCGAGGCGCGCCGCGCCGCCGGCGAACCAGCCACCAGCATGCCCGAGGCCGCAGAATGACCGCGCCCGCCTATAACTTCGCCTATCTGGATGAGCAGACGAAGCGGATGATCCGCCGCGCCATCCTCAAGGCCATCGCGATCCCGGGATA
>JBOFUS010000239.1:0-2925 GCA_051652685.1 Beijerinckiaceae bacterium | reverse complement strand
CCACGAAACTGCTGTGGCAGCCGGGCTGGACCCTGGCGCGATACGACTTTCTCCTCGGCGCGGCTCTGTCGTTACAGATCGGCATGCTGGCGTTTCGGCTGGAGACGCCGCGCGAGGCGCTGGTCGTTCTGATCTACCACGTGGTCGGAACGCTGATGGAGATCTTCAAGGTCAAGATGGGCTCATGGACCTATCCGGAGCCCAGCGTGCTGCGCATCGGTGATGTCCCGCTGTTCACCGGCTTCATGTATGCCACCGTCGGCTCGTTCATGGTGCGCGCCATCCGCCTGTTCGACATGCGATTCACGCCGTATCCGACGGTCTGGCTGACCTTTTTGCTGGCGGTTGCCATCTACGCCAACTTCTTCACCCACCACTACGGCCCGGACCTGCGCTACCTTCTCTTTGCCGCGACCGTCCTGATCTTCGGGCGCACGATGATCGCCTTCCGGCCGGCGGACAAGGTGTTCCACATGCCGCTGGTTGTGGCGGCGTTCCTGTCGTCGTTCTTCCTCTGGGTCGCTGAGAACATCGGCACCATGACGGGAACCTGGCTCTATCCTGGTCAGGGTGCATGGCGGCTGGTGTCGCTGGGCAAGCTCGGCTCCTGGTACCTGCTGCTCTATCTCTCATTTGTGCTCGTCACGTTGGTGCATCGCCCGCAACACCAGACTGTGGACCGGCGCTGAACTTCACCCCTTTCCATCTGGCCTGATCCCTGCTTTGCTGAGGTCATGAGCCGGGAGATCACCCGGACGAGAGGGAGAAGCCGTCATGAAAATCCTGAAGCTCGCGCTCGCCACCGCCACCGCGATCGGCCTCGCGCTCACGGCCACCGCCGCCCTGGCGCAACAGCGCAAGGTCAAGGTTGCGACCGAGGGTGCTTATGCGCCGTGGAATTTTGTAAATGCGCAGGGCAAGCTCGAGGGCTTCGAGATCGATCTGATCGCGGACCTCTGCAAGCGCGCCAGTCTTGACTGCGAAGTCGTCGCTCAGGACTGGGATGGCATCATCCCCTCGCTGCTTGCCAAGAAGTACGACGTGATCATGGCCGGCATGAACATCACCGCCAAGCGCCAGGAAACCGTCAGCTTCACCCGCGCCTATGCGGCCGGCCCCCATGGCGTGATGGCGCTGAAGGGCACCAAGTTTCCAGCAGCCATGCCGACCGGCACTTTCAACCTGACCAAGCAGAAGGGTGAGGCCGACAAGGCCATCGAGGGCCTGAAGGCAGCGCTCAAGGGCAAGGTCGTCGGCGTGCAGGTGTCCACCACCAACGCGAATTTCGTCAACGAGTTCCTCAAGGGCGTGGCCGAGGTGCGTGAGTACAAGAGCACCGAACAGCATGATCTTGATCTGGCTGCCGGCCGCATCGATGTGGCGTTTGCCGCCCACTCGGCTTTCGTTGCCACCATCGCGTCGCCCGGCGGCAAGGACATGGAAATCGTCGGCCCGGCGCTTTCGGGTGGCATCCTCGGCGATGGCGTCGCCGGGGCCTTCCGCAAGGAGGACAACGATCTGCGCGCCGCCTTCGACAAGGCCATCGGCGAGGCGCTGGCCGACGGCAGCGTGAAGAAGCTGACGGAGAAGTGGTTCAAGCTCGACATGAGCCCCACGTCCTGAGTGATTTGTCGGACTGATGCCTGATCTTTCCCCGAACCGGGGGAGGTGGCAAGCGAAGCGAGACGGAGGGGGAAGTTTTGGGCAACCGCCGCTTTCCCCCTCAGTCTCGCCGCTGGCGAGCCAGCTCCCACTGAAGGGGGCGCATCAAGGCTGCGCCAACTGGGCCGCCAATTCCCCGAGGACCACACCAAAGCATGCAATCAATGGCGCTCCTGACCTGGGGACCGACCGGCTGGCTTGACGAACTCACCTTCGCTGCCGGGCTTACGCTGCTGGTCGCCATCGCCGGCTTCTTCGTCGGCTCCATCATCGGGGCGCTGGCGGCGGCGGCAAAACTGTCCGCCTCCGCGCCGCTGCGCGCGCTGGCGCAAACCTACACCACGGTGCTGCGCGGCGTGCCGGACCTGCTGGTCATCTACCTGTTCTATTTTGGCGGCAGCGCGGCGCTGTCCGCCATGGCAAGGCTTGTGGGCTATGACGGTTTTGTTGGCATGCCGGCCTTCGTCACGGCGGCGCTCGCCATTGGCCTCGTCAACGGGGCCTATCAGGCGGAAGTGCTGCGCGGCGGCTATCTCGCCATTCCGAAGGGCGAACTGGAGGCCGCGCGCGCTTTCGGCATGGGCGGCATGACGCTGCTTCGCCGCGTGGTCGCCCCGCAGGTGCTGCGCTTCGCGCTGCCGGGACTTGGCAATGTCTGGCAACTGGTGCTGAAGGAAAGTGCGCTGGTCGCCGTCATCGGTCTGACGGTGCATCTGCCGGCCATCGACGTCTTCAGCCTCTTCACGCTTGCCGAAGTGCGCTTCAATGATCTGCTGCGACAGGCGCATGTTGCGGCGGGCTCAACGCGCCAGCCTTTCGTTTTCTACTTCACGGCGGCCGGCTTCTATCTGCTGCTGACGTCCCTTTCGACCTATGCTTTCGCGCGCGCCGAAGCAAAGGCGACGCTGGGCGTGCGGAGGGCGGTCTGATGGATATCGCCTTCATCGGCATGGCTTTCCAGCGCATCATCGCTGGCCTGCCGCTGACCTTGCAGCTCACCTTCACCTCGGTGCTGATCGGCCTCGTCTTCGCGATCCTGCTTGGGCTTGGCATGCGCGCGCGCCTCGCGCCGCTGCGCTGGCTTGCGTCGAGCTATGTCTTCGTCTTCCGGGGCACGCCGCTGCTGGTGCAGCTTTTCCTGATCTACTACGGCCTTGGCCAGTTCCGGCCCTTCCTGCAGGAACTCGATCTCTGGTGGTTCTTCCGCAGTCCCTACTATTGCGTGCTGCTGGCGTTGATCATGAACACGGCCGCCTACGGTGC
>JBOFUS010000238.1:0-1921 GCA_051652685.1 Beijerinckiaceae bacterium | reverse complement strand
CCCCATAAAGATCAATGAGCAGCGCCCGATAAACTGCGAGCTGCCGGAGATGGGCGGAGGGCACGGCTTGAAGATCAGCGGGCGGGTTGCCGGTTTTGAAATCGGCCAGCAGCACCTTCTCGGGCGTCACCGCCAGACGGTCGATGCGGCCGGAGACATCGGCCAGCACATTCGCAATCCGCGCTTTACCGGCGATGGCCACTTCGGCGCGGCTCGACGGTCCGAAAAGGTCGCGGAGGGAGTCGTCATCCATGACTGCCAGCGCGGCCAGCACCGCTTCGTGCTGGGCTTCCCCGGATAGTCCGGGTGCGCGCGCAGCGGCGAGCTGGCGGCCGATGTCCATGCGCCGCCCGGGTGTTGTGTCCGGCAGATGTTCCAGAAGATGGTGGACAAGATCCCCATGCAACCGGGCCTGGCTGCGTGTCCCTGCTGCACCCTCGCGAAAGGCCGGCGGCTCTGCCGCGTCCGACAGGCGCGAGGGCCGCAGCGGTGGTACCTGGCGCGGCTCGACAGGGGCGGGCGCAAACAGCCAGTCGGGCAGCGGTTGCTCGTCTGCGCGCGGCGGCATCATCGCCGGCGCAGCCGACGGGGTCTGCGTGACGCGGAAGCGCAGCACATCGCCGTCGCCTTCTTCGTCAGCCGCGCTCGACAGCCGCGCATCATCGACAAGTGCGGCATCCACCAGCAGACGCCAACTCTCCGCCGGCGGGGCATTCAGCCCCGTGCAGCCGGCGAGATAGAGCCGGTCGCGCGCGCGCGTCAGGCCGACGTAGAGCAATCGCCGGTGCTCGGCGAGCGTCATGGCATCCAGTGCCTCGCGGGCGGTGGTGACTTCTGGCGGATCGTCATCCTTGCGTGGTGTCCACACGGCGGTCGCGGGGTCGGCGTGGTCCAGTGGCACGATGCGGTCACTCTTGGCGCCGCCCACCGCCCGGGCATAGACATCCGCCATGAAGACGACGCGGGCTTCCAGCCCCTTGGAACCATGCACCGTCATCACGCGCACGCGGCCATGGGCCTCTTCCATGTCGCGCTTCACATCAGCTTCGAGCGTCAACATCTCCTCGACAAAGGCAAAGAGGGAAGGCGGGTTCCTGGCCTGCCAGGCGCGCAGTTGCTGGAGAAATACGCCCATCGCCTCATCCGCCTCCGGTCCCAGGCGTGCGGTGAGCTCGGCCCGGCCGCCATCGGCCGAGAGCACATGGGCATAGAAGTCGAACGGATCGAGCCGCCGGGACAGAGCCCGCCAACGCTCCAGCCGCTTGCGCATGGCGGCGATATCGGGGTCCGCTGCCGCGCCAAGCGCCGCCCAGAGACTTGCTTCGCCGCGGCCATTGGCCAGCGATTCAAGATTCCGTTCCGACAGATCAAACAGCGGCGAGCGCAGGAGTGCGGCAAGGCTGAGATCATCTTCCGGCAGCACCATCACCCGGCCGAGCGCCAGCAGGTCCTTCACCGCAATCTGCTCGGTCAGCTTCATGCGGTCAGCGCCCGCGACAGGCACGCCTTCCTGCTTGAGAGCTTTCAGCACGCTGTCGAAGATCGGCCCCCGGTTGCGGACCAGCACAAGCACGTCTCCGGGCGTGATCGGCTGGCCGTCGTCGTCGAAGCGCGCATCGGTGTTCAGCCAGAACGCGATGCGCCGCGCGATCCTCCTTCCCAGCCTTGCGGCGGCGGAGGTCGGCGGTGTCGCGTCCACCGGCAGGGCAGGGTCGACCTTCTCCTGCTTCTCGCTCAGTTCCGGCGGCCAGAGCTCGACAAGGCCGGGTTGGCCCATCCGGCTGGAGACATGCACCGTCTTCTGGTCGCTGCTGTCCAGCCCTTCGTAGTTCGCGGGCAGGGCAAAGACGCCGTCCACGAAATCCAGCACGTCCGGCACGGTGCGGTAGGACGTGCGCAGCTCGATCCGGCTGAACGGATG